>DATNQB010000057.1 GCA_036702875.1 Oculatellaceae cyanobacterium
GGTTGGTTTTCATGAGTGTCAGTTATGGGTAGAGGAAATGCTCAACCTTATTGCGAATAAAAAGTCATTTTATCAAAGGGGCTTGAGAGCTATAAGCCTTATAGACCAGCCGCTCTAGCGGCGTGGTCGCCCCCAAAAGTAAGCAATACTCGATTTTCTTTGGCTGCCCATTCCAATACAGTTGGGTCATCTGTGCCAGATAAGCCAACGTCTTGAACTCGAACAACATCAATATCTGGCTTACGACGTAGTAAACCTCTAACAATTGAGTTGTCAAAATTTTCATCAGCTAGAAACTTCATGCTGATTGTTCTGCCTGTCGAGCAAGTAATCTGTCCCGCAATCCTTGCCCATCAAACCTTGCCTGATTCATTTTGCGAATTTCTTGTGCTTGTTGTTGCCTTTGCTGCAAATATGCTTCGACTTCTTGCTGATGATTTAAGTAAAACCCAATAGTGGCATACACATCAGCTAATTTCAGCGATGGATAGCGATAGACAATTTCCTCGGCTGTTAACCCTTGCTTAAATACAGAAACAACAGTATCTAGAGTTACACGAGTTTTGCCTACTCGTACCACACCGTCAGCATTAGTCTCTAGAGGAGCGGGTTCAGCAGCAACTATTAATATCATGGCAACCTCAACGCCTACTGGCTTAATGGTATCAAAACCCCAAGAGGTTTTAATCAGCAACTTATCAAAAATTCCCAATAATGGTCTAACCGATTACAAACTACGACTAACCAACAATAAAGTTTATAATCTTTATTAATGAAACAATTTATAAAATAAATTGATATTCAGGAATATTTGTTTTTTAAAATATCCCCCTGATTCTTCCTTAATAAATCAGGAGGATAAATTTGAAATAAGCGATAAAATGCCTCAAACAGCCTCAGCAAAAAAGAAGTTCAACACACTTGTAACAATAGTTAGAACAATTGAACCGAGTAAGGCGGGTAAAAAACCTGCAACGTGAAAACCAGACGTGATCGAACCTGCCAGCCAAATTGTGAGGGCATTAATCACAAACAAAAATAAACCTAAAGATACTATCGTCAACGGCAAAGTCAAAATTACCAAAATCGGTTTGACAACTGCATTTACTAGCCCCAATATAATTGCAGCTACCATAGCAGCACCAAAACTTTTAACTATAAATCCTGGAACAAAATACGCTGTAATCAGTAGTGAAATCGCTGTCAGTAACCAAGTTACCAAAAATCTGGGCATAACGCTTGTGACACCTCAATTAATAAATACAGAATTTTAGCTGCTTATTTTGATGAAATATAATACTAATTTATCAATATATCTGATCTAAAATGAAGCGAATTGGTGTAATCGGTGGTGGACAGTTAGCCTGGATGATGGCTGATGCCGTCAAGAAGTTGGGGATTGAATTAATTGTACAGACACCCCATGCAACTGATCCCGCAGTAGCGATCGCAACTGATACTATCTTAGCTGCTGTTGCTGATGCCACTGCTACAGCACAGTTAGCAACTTGCTGTGATGTCATTACCTTTGAAAATGAGTTTATTGAAATAGATGCTTTAACGCTTTTAGCAAACCAAGGAGTTTGCTTTCGTCCCCAGTTAAAAGCATTAGCGCCCCTGCTTGACAAATACGAACAGAGATGCTATTTGCATCAGCTAGGCTTACCAGTTCCAAAGTTTGCAGCTTTAGAAGATACCAACAGCCAAGATATATTAACCCAAACTCCAATTGTGCTGAAAGCTAGACGGCACGGCTACGATGGTCAAGGAACTTTTATTATTAAAGACCAAGAATCTTTAAAAACTAAGCTAGAGCAACTTCAACAGACACCACTGCTAGTAGAAGAATTTGTGCCTTTTGAACGAGAATTAGCTATAATTGCTGCTCGTTCCGTTGCTGGTGAAGTGGTGGTTTATCCAGTAGTGGAAACTCAACAAAAAGATCAAGTATGCCGCCGTGTGATAGTGCCAGCCGAGATTAATACTAAATTAGCAACAGAGATTGAGGCGATCGCACATACTTTATTAGATAGTCTGCAAGTAGTGGGAGTTTTTGGCATTGAGCTATTCCTTACCCGTACTGGCAAAATATTAATCAATGAAATAGCACCACGCACCCACAATTCAGGACACTTTACCCTAGATGCGTGCGAAACTTCCCAATTTGAACAGCAACTCAGAGCCGTTGCTGGTTTGCCTTTAGGTAATACATTACTGAAGTGTCAAGGCGCAGTGATGGTCAATCTACTAGGTTATGAAAATTCCCAGAGTGATTACACAGAAAAACGCCAAAAATTAGCCGCATTACCTGAAACTTACGTCCATTGGTACGGCAAAACAGAATCGCGCCCTGGTCGTAAACTAGGTCACGTCACAGTTTTACTCGATTCAGATAGCAGAAGTGAAGCAGAAGCGATCGCCCACAAAGTAGAATCTATTTGGTATAGCAGTTAGCTTTAGTGCGTAAGTTTTATTCTCCTCCCTCCTCTCCCCTCTCCCCTCCCTCCTCTCCCCCTTCACATCTTCTCAATCAAGCTTTATAATAAAAACATAGGTTCGACTGCGACGTTGGTGACTGCCAATAACGTTTTTTGATCTATGCTTTGTCTTTAAGGGAACCAAGATTTTCTAACAGCAGTAGACCGAGCAAGTACTCGGAAACTTTAAGTTGGAACCAACGGTACCCACCTGGATTTATCCAGGTCATAAACTGAGGTAAGACGGCGTTGCGGTTAGCCTACAAGATATTAAATCCCTTGGTCTGTAAGATTAGGGGATTTTTCAATTATCAATGACCGCTCACCAGTCACCAATCACCAATCACCAATCACCAATCACCAATCACCAGTCACCAAATTCTGTAGCACTGTGTATCAAACTTGGCGAAATTTTGACCCATGAAGCGTTAGGATAATTTAAATCGCACCGAAAAAGGTTAGAGATTACAAAGATTGTCTCAACTATTAACTACTTCAAAATTTCCCGCCGAGATCTTTAGGCTGGACAATGGGTTGACAGTTATTCACCAACACCTACCCGCGACACCAGTGGTAGTGATAGATGTTTGGGTAAAAGCTGGTGCGATCGCAGAACCAGCCGAGTGGTGTGGCATGGCTCATTTCCTAGAACACATGATTTTTAAAGGAACTGAGCTACTAGCAACTGGGGTATTTGACCAAGTAATTGAAAATCGCGGTGGCATAACTAATGCCGCGACGAGCCATGATTATGCTCATTTTTTCATTACCATTGCGGCGGATTATTTAGAAGAAACATTACCTGTCTTAGCGGAATTGCTATTAAATGCAGCAATTCCAGATGGTGAGTTTGGATGTGAGCGAGATGTGGTATTAGAAGAAATTCGCTCTTGTTATGACAATCCTGATTTTGTGGGATTTCAAACACTGACAGAAAGTGTTTATCAGTATCACCCCTACGGACGACCAATTTTAGGAACAGAAGCACATTTGATGGAGCGATCGCCTCAACAAATGCGCTGCTTCCACCAGCATCACTACCAGCCAGAAAATATGACAGTGGTAATTGTGGGAGGAGTGACCAAAGAACGAGCTATAAAAGCTGTCAGCGGCGCCTTTGAGAACTTTTGTTCACCCCCTGAGTGTCCCAACGAAACACCAGAAGCAGAACCACCATTAACCGAAATTCGCCGTCAAGAACTTTTCTTTCCTAGACTAGAACAAGCTCGTTTATATATGGGCTGGATTGGGCCAGGTGTAGATCAACTGCGAGATGCCTATGGGTTAGATTTGCTTTCGGTACTGCTGGCAGATGGGCGCTCTTCCCGATTGGTGCGAGAATTGCGGGAAGAACAGGGTTTAGTGCAAGGTATCGCTAGTAGTTTCTCGTTACAACGAGATTCAAGCTTGTTTACCATTAGTGCTTGCTTAGAGGCCAAGCATCTAGAGCGAGTAGAGGCACTAATTCGCGATCGCTTATTTGAGTTACAGACAAAGCCAGTCTCACAAGCAGAATTATCCCGATGTAAACGCTTACTATGTAACGACTACGCCTTTTCTACAGAAACTCCTAGCCAACTGGCGGGTTTATACGGGTACTACAACACTATTGCTAATGCTGAAATTGCAGTAACTTATCCAGATCAAATGCAGCAATTTAAAGCATCGGATCTACAGCAATTAGCACAGCAGTATCTTTCTCCTCAGTATTATGCTGTCACAACTCTTCAGCCTAGCTGGTGGTAATCAATTAGCAATTAGCGATTAGCGATTAGCAATTACCAGTCAACTGTCACCACGCCTTTACTCTTTACTTTTTATAATGGTTCAAATTAATTCCAACGTCATACGCCAGCAACAACAAACTACTATCCATCGCACTGTTTTAGATAATGGCATTGTGGTACTGGTAGTAGAAAATCCTGCTGCTGATATTATTGCTGGTCGTATTTTTATTCGCTCAGGTAGCTGCTGTGAGTCACGAGAAAAAGCTGGATTATGTCACTTGCTATCGGCAGTAATTACTAAAGGCACTTCTAAGCTGTCATCTATGGAAATTGCTGAACGGGTAGAGTCAGTTGGCGCTAGTTTAGGTACTGATGCAGCTACAGATTATTTTCAAGTAAGTATTAAGACGGTTTCTACCGATTTTGCAGATATGCTGCATTTAGCAGCAGAAATCTTGCGCGAGCCTACTTTTCCAGCAGAGGAAGTAGAATTAGAGCAACGTCTGACTATCCAAGCTATTCGTTCTCAGCAAGAACAACCAAGTGCGATCGCATTTGACCAATTAAGACAGGCAATGTACCCCCAACATCCCTACGGGTTATCCAGTTTAGGTACAGAAGCCAGCGTATCTAAGCTTAACCGTTCTGACTTGCACGACTACCATCAAACTTATTTCCGCCCAGATAATTTCGTAATTAGTATTGCTGGTAGAATCACAGCCGAAGACGCTGTTGCTTTGGTTGAAGAAGTTTTTGGAGATTGGCAACCCCCCACAACACCCTTGCCAGATTTACATCTCCCTTCAGTTATATCCCAACCATTGACAAAAATTACTGCCCAAGAAACCCAGCAATCAATGGTGATGTTAGGGTATTTAGTGTCACCTGTACAAAATCCTGACTACGCCACCTTAAAGTTAATTAATACTTATTTAGGAAACGGTCTTTCTAGTCGCTTATTTGTAGAACTACGAGAGAAGCGCGGTTTAGCTTACGAAGTATCAGCATTTTATCCCACACGCTTAGAGACTTCCCAGTTTGTAGTTTATATGGGTACTGCCCCAGAAAATACTGCGATCGCGCTCGAAGGTTTACGCACTGAAGTTGAACGTATGAGTACTACCCAACTAACCCCAGATGAACTGCAAGCATCCCAAAATAAGTTGTTAGGTCAATACGCTTTGGGCAAACAAACTAACGGTCAATTATCTCAAGTGTTTGGCTGGTATGAAACTATTAAACTAGGAATTGAATTTGATACCCGCTTTCAGGAAGAAGTTAAAGCAGTCACCCCCGAAATGATCCAAGAAGTTGCTGGTAAATATTTCCTAGAACCATATATCTCATTAGTAGGCCCTGCTGCGGTAGTTGAACCACTCAAAATTACTTGATTTTGACATAACTATGCTTGAGGAGTTGGTGCAGCAGGGATACAGAGGAGAACTAATACCCAATTTAATCAGGGCTTACTCAGTCTTTTAATGAGCAAGCAAATCTTTATAGCAGTTGCAAAGGTGCTTAAACTTATTGTTTTAAGCACCTTTGCAACTTATTTATCATTAAAATAAACGAACTTGCTCGGAGCAAATCTTGGTTTATATTTGCGCTATTGGTACGGTGATTTGCTCACATCTGCAATTAAAAAAACCAGTGGTGATGGATAGCAAGAGGTATAAATTTCAACTATTCTGACAGTTGCTATAAAATCTGTTAAGACACTTGAGCTTTATATGTAGCCATCCGAATATGAGCAATAAAAATCAAAGCAACACACTCAAACTCAGGGAATTGCCTTTAGGTATAAATATTTAATTTCCCTCTTTAGGGAGAGGATCGACTCCATTCTAGAGATAGAGTGACTCTGGCAACTTTAACAGTTAAATTAATAATCGTCAGATAAACAAACTTAATTGTGTTAAAAGTTTGTTACTAAATCTGCTTTAAATAACAGATTGAATTAAACCATCATTTGCTTAATTATCAACAGGAGTTTAATAAAAAGCTATGCCTATTTATCGTGATCCTGTAGAGCGCCGTCTTGACGAAGAAAGATACGTTGCTCGTGAAAATAATAGTGCTGCGGGTGGTGTGTTACTAGGAATTACAATTGCTGCCCTTATAGGTTTGGCTGGTGCTGCATTCTATTTTATGAACCAGCGTCAAGAATCACCTACACAGATTTTGCCTATACCTGTACCTAATAATAGTCAGCCTCAAAGTCAACCCCGTACTCAAGATAAAAACACCACAATCATTGATAGAACCATACAAAAGACTAGAGAAGTAGTTCCTGTTCCTCAACAACAAGCACCAGCTTCTCAACAAACAGCACCAAAAGCTCCTGATATTAACATCAACGTTCCGAATCCTACAAATCAAGCTCCTGAAACTAACACTTCTACTTCCCCAACGACACCACAAACTCAAGGCGCTGATCCAAGTACGTCAAATTCTCAACAATAAACAATGAACAATTATCAATTACCAATTACTTGATTACTTGAAATAACAAAGTAATTTTTGATTTCCTCTAACGCAGAATGCGCGGGGCAAACAAGCTAGAAATTGATAATTGATAATTGATTAATTAGTTTTAAAAAACGATTTTCATCTCGATTACATTAATAATTTTTTGGCGGCAACTATGGCTAACCTAAGAAATCGCAATCCTAATAATAGTGACGGTCGTTATGATGAGTCGGACTACATACCTCCTAATGAAGTTGTAGAGCCAGGTAGAGTTACTTCCTATCGCGATGGTTATGTTCATGGTCGCGTTTCGGAACGCCGTCGGCAAGATGAAGTTTTAGAAGTTCGTGATAATAATAATGCCGCTCGTGGCTTGTTAATTGGTATTTCCATAGCCTCATTACTAGGGCTGGGTTTAGCTGCTCTGTTCTTCTGGAATCAAAGACAGGAAGAAGCTCCCACCCAGATAATTGTGCCTCAATCTGTTTCACCTTCACCCTCACCACAGTCTGCTGAAACCCAAAATCGCACCACTGTAATTGAACGGCAAGTTGAACAAGTACCGCAGGTGATTCGAGTACCGCAACAGCCAGCTTCGGCTCCTACTCAAAGTGCGCCTAAAATTAACATTAACGTTCCTCGACAACCAGCGCCACCCGCTCCCAAAACTGATGTAAGAGTAACAGTGCCTTCAACAACCCAACAGGCTCCTGCTCCTCAACAAGATACAACAATTAACGTTACTCCTCCTCAATCTTCAACTCAAAGATCAGAAACATCGAGTACCACATCTTCTAATCCTAAAGCGAATCCCATCAATCCTTCCCAAGGTACACAGAATCAAACAGATACCCAATCAGGTACAGATTCTACTCCATAGCCAATAAAATCATTTTGGATAATATTTAGCTTCTAGCAATAGTTGGGAGCTAATTTATTGTTTGCATAAGAAATGTATAGCAGTCAGCAGTCAGCTTAGGCTTCGCCACGGCGCAGAGTGCCTACAGCAGTCAGCTTTTTAAAAGCCTTTGTAACCAAGGGTTTGAGAATAAATTTTGTCAATAGCCGCCTTGGCGGTTGCTATAGCTGCTTTTGCATACAGCTAATATCTAACAATAGATACAGTGCGATCGCATGATTGCAAGTTGTAGGCAAATCTCAAACGCAACAACCTTACTACTACTATTGATAATTGCTCATTGATAATCGATCATTGATAATTGACCTGTAGTAATCATCAGGTGGGTAAATCCTTGCTAGACGAACAAGCCAAAAAGACTATTCTGCGTAAGATTCCACACGGACTATATGTTTGTGGTGTCAAGGATGGAGAGGATGTCAACGGCTTCACGGCAAGTTGGGTAATGCAGGCATCCTTTGCGCCACCCTTAGTTGTTAATTGCGTGAAGCAAGATTCTAGATCACACGCGATGATCAAAGCTAGCGGTGTATTTGCTCTCAGCTTTTTAGAAGCGGGACAAAAAGAATTAGCGCAAAAATTCTTCAAACCTCAACGCCGTGTTGGTAATAAGTTTGAAGATGTGGAATTTTATATCGGACAAGAAACTGGTTGCCCAATCATCTCTGACTCTCTTGGTTATGTAGAATGCAAGGTTGTTGGTAGTGTAGAGCATGGCGATCACACTGTTTATGTTGGGGAAGTAATCAGTGCAGGTGTTCACCGTGAGGGTGAGCCATTATTGCTAGAAAGTACTGGCTGGCAGTATGGGGGCTAAATAAGTTACTCTCGCGCTCTAAAAGTACTTTAAACAGATGAGGAAGATAAGGACAGGAGAAAAGCAGAATTATATTTATTTACTCCTCACTCCTTACTCCTCACTTAGTTTTTTAACTACTAACAGTTTTACTTAAATCTTGCTCCTGAATTTTTGCCTGTAAAGCATTACTCTTTTGATTCAATTCCCGAATGCGACGAGAAAGCAAGCGAATAATGTTGACAGCAATTCCAGGGGTTTCATCAATTGCATCATAGAGTTGCAACTGTGTCAGCATTAGACAATCACAGTGTTCGATAGTAGTCACTGAAGCCGATCGCGGTTCTGCATCAAACAAAGACATCTCACCAAAGCACGTACCTTGTTCAAGTTGTGCGAGGTCGCGATCGCCTATATGTACTCTAACTTTACCTGACACCACAATATAAAGCGATCGCCCTTCCTGCCCTTGGGTAAAAATTGTGTGCTGGGCTGGAAAAGATAGCTCATCCATTACAGAAGCCAGCCTAACTAAAAAATCATCCCGAAGTTCTTGAAAAATCGGGACAGCCCTGATAAATAATAGGCGCTCAACGCTGCTTAACATATAAATTTAAGTTTTGAGCTTTGATGACATCAACTTGTTGAACTCATAATAATTAATTACTAAGATCTACCATCATCTGCTGAACTTGCGCTGCTACGATTTGATCTGGATCATTTTTTAGCACTGGCAATAATTCTAAAAGAGCGCGGGGTGAAGCTTCCTTCAAATAAGCCAACACAGCTTCGCGCACAAACCCAGTGGGATGACGTAGACACACGAGTGTCTGTTCTGGTGTCAGGCTCCAGTGAGCGGCGCGCGCTAAATGGAAACAACAAGCCAGCGTCCATTCTGACAGAAAATGGCGTAACTCCAACAATCGGCGCAAGCGATCGCTCGGAGCCATTGGTTTATAAGGCAATATTTCCGCTAAAATCTCCAATTTTTCTGCTGATGGATGTTGATCTAGAATACCCAACAAAGCTCGTTTTGTGGGCAAATCGACAGTATTATCCAAAATTTCTAAACCTACAGCTATATTAGAGCGAGAATCCGACTTAAGATTAAATGAAGCTGCTTGGATTGCACCAATCGGGTAAAGAAACTTCATTAGCAGAAAGCAACGATCAATTACATCAGATTCCAAATTTAAGAGCGCCCGTTGCAGCAAGTCTAGTGCTTCAGTAGAAGATTGCACCATCAAATCAGACTCTAATTCAGTTGTGAGTGCTTCGGCGTTAACTTGCTCTAAATCTACTTGGGCGGCATAAATCTGACCCAGAAACAACAATTCTTGCTCAATAAAAGTTTCTACCCCACTGCGCCCTAATCTATCTAGTACAGCTTCAATGCCAATTTCGCTGTTCATTTTTAAGAGGATACGCAACAGATTACGGCGGGTTGTCCCCCAACTGGTGATTACCTGAGAGATTAATTGATTTAGTGCTGCTGGTGTACCAATAGTTGCGATCGCACTTAAAGCTGCAAATCTCACTAAATCTGACTTATGGCTGTCTTCTGCTAATTCACTTAGCAAAGGAATCGCTTCATCTCCCAGTTTTACTAAAGCACGACTTGCAGCCTCACGGGTAGATTTGTAGTGCAACCCCCGCACCAGCGAAGGATAATATTCTTCTTGGCGCGTTGAACCAATTACCTCCAGTAAAGCGCAACGCACTCGCAAGGATTCATCCTGCAATAAATCAGCCACATAAACTCGTAGCGCCTGTAAGTAATCAGCTTCTCCCAAAGCGCGACAACCCATCACCCGTTCTCGTTCTCGTTTATGCGTCAGCATCCGGCGTAGGGTATTGGTAGCTTCAGCCTTATCTACGGTATTTCCTCGACGCAAAATCAGTGCGGCGGCTGTTCCCCGCACAGTTGGATCTACTTCTGATCGCAAATAAGGTTTTAAACTACTAATATCCAATTCTGGTTCAGCTAACCAGATATATCGCAAGGCGAGAGCCAGCACCTCTGGTGATAGTTGCTGGGAAATTAAAGCTTGGACATCCTTTAAATAGTTAGGGTTAGGGTGTTCTAGGATCACTTCCAAACTCTGACGCTGCAAACTCGGTGTAAATCTGGACAATAAAGGAGCCAAGACTTCACCTGTGTTTTGGGGATCAATCTGAGATAACAGTTGAATGCAAGAGCGTTTATCTCCCTCTTTACCTGGTTGCTCTAAAACTTCGATCACAGCACGTTTGAAAGCTCGCAGATCAACATCAGAAAACCCCAAGCGTCCCTGTTCAGCACTCTGAACCAGCAAGTTCACATAACTTGAACGTAATAACCAAGCAGTTAACAGCCACCCTAAAGCAAATAATACGATCGCGCCTACAAACACATTGCCTTGCAGTTGATCTTGGGCAACTTTTGGCAAATCCGGAAACGCCCAGTAAGATAGCCCAATAATCGCTAAAATACCAATTCCTGTAACGCCAGTGGAGAGTGTCTCCGCAATGCCACGCACCATCGCTTGGATTGAACCGCGAATGCTTTCTGGCAATGGCTGAAATAACACTGCTCCGGTGCTTGCTATCAGGGTATAACGCAACAATTCGTCGATGAATTTAAGAGAGACTACGCCAATAAATAAGCTAAATGGACGGGTAAGGGTGATTAAACCCAGGATGGTTATTGACGGTGGTAGCAAACTTGATGCCACCAAGGTGATCAGCCCGATCGTTACTACGCAGATAGGTAATAACATTGCAGCAACAAATACTCCTAGCCGCTCAATTAGTCGGCTAGAAAGAAACCACTGAGTTGCTAGTTCAAACAGTCCTAAAATCCCGCTAAATATGCCCAGAAAACCTGCGATCGCAGTTGCATCTAAGTTCCGTTCCAATTCGCTGAGATATTGAAATTCTATTACCAGGAATAAAACCTGACCCATAATAAAAAAAGCAAAAAGCGGAATCACATAGCGCTGTAGGGGGCCGCGCACCCGCCGTGATTTGAATTCCGGCTGTAAATCTTCTAGATTCCGCATCGGGGTATCAGGAAAAGACTGCTGGTAGCGCTGGCTTAAATAAAATAAAATTCCAGCCCCTAATAGCATCATGATGCCCGCCAATATAATGATGTTAGGCAGTGATACTAATACCAGTAGCAGGGGTAAAGAAAAACCACTTATTACATCTGCGACTAACAAACCACTACTAATTAGTGGATAAGTGCGCTTAATCTCACGAATATTAAATAATTGATTGGCGGTGATTGAGGTGTTAAGGTCATTAAGAACGGTAGTCGCATCCATCCATAGACGTAACAAAAAAACCGTTGCTAGGACAATCACACCATTTATATAATTACCCTCTAAACCCACGCGAAATAAAAATAGTGGCACTCCCATCAATATAGCGATCGCCACTAACACAGATCTTAGTGGAAGGGTTTTTTGTAGCTTGGAATAGAAAAAGCCTAACCCTGAGCCTAAACCTGAGCTAGCAATATATATTACTGGCAACAACTCAGCGCCATAATGTTTCAAAAACAAAGCTGTCGCGCTAGTTTCTAACCACAGCAGCCCAATTGATGTTGTCGTATAAAAAGCAAACATTAATAAAGTTCGTTCGCTTTCTTCTGGACGCAGATTTACCCACCGTAAAAATCCCTGCGCCCAACCGCCCCTAAAATAAGTGCGAGTTTGCATTTTCATCTTTCTTCTGCGAGATCCCCCGCCAGCGAGTAGATCGTAGGGCGGGGACGGATAGCAGGTCAAATTTGACCAAAAAGAACTCAGGAGTCAGGAATCAAAATGACGAGTATGCGGGTGGCTAAAAAGTCAAGGTTACAAGCACACGATTTTCCTCGTGGAGAACTTCTAAATTTTTCTTTTTGACTCCAAGCTTTATCTTAATTAGCAAGGCTATCAGAAAAAATAAAAAGGCAAAAATATTTATCTTTGCCTTTGATTCTTAATTAATATTGTGTCGTCGATGGGGATAATGCTAATCCTTGCTCACCAGTAAGCTATTTCTTAGGAGAAAGCAGCATCATCATATTGCGCCCTTCTTTTTTCGGAGCTTGCTGGACTTCTGCCATTTCTTGCAAATCTTTTGCCATGCGCTTTAGCAATTCCTCAGCTAAGTCACTATGCTGAATTTCCCGACCTCGGAAAGTAATCGTAGCTTTGACTTTATCTCCAGCTTTTAGGAAGCGTTCTGCTTGATTCACACGCACTTGATAGTCATGCTCTTCAATTTTGTAGCGCATCTTCACTTCTTTGACATCAGCCGTGTGCTGTTTTTTCTTGGCTTCGCGAGCTTTTTTCTCTAGCTCAAACTTATATTTGCCATAGTCCATAATCCGGCAGACAGGCGGATCAGCCTTGTCACTTACCAAGACTAAATCCAAGTCTTTTTCTTCGGCTAGGCGCAGAGCTTCCTGAGGCGTTAGGATACCTAGCTGTTCACCCGCCGTATCTATGACACGAATTGTGGGAAACCGAATCCTTTCGTTGATTTGGGGTAGATCGCGAGTGCGTCTTTTTTCAATCACAGGTATTAACAATTATGTAAAACAAAACCAGGCTTATATTACTTATACTTGCCATTCTACTGAATTATGAGCCATTTTTTGTATGGGTTTGTTAGCTTACTAACAAAACATTGCTAAAAATAATAATTTGGTACAATTCAGCTAGCCTTATTCTAGCTCAAAGCGATCGCACAGTAAACACTCCTGCATACTTATACTAGGTAGTAGGGTAATCTTAGCATCAACAGTGATTATATACATCCTGGGAAGACGCACAACCCAAGCACCATAATTGATAATTGTTAATTGTATAAGGTGGCTGTGACAAAAATTAAACATTGGCACGATCAGGTGGGGAGCCAACGGGATTGGGTTTGGCGCGGTTGGCAAACTCGCTATACATATATCCGCACATCCCAGTTAAGTGCTAAAGCGACCCCAGTCCTGCTGTTGCATGGATTTGGCGCATCAATTGGACACTGGCGACAAAATATGGTGTCTTTAAGTCAATATCACAATGTTTATGCCCTGGATATGTTGGGATTTGGTGCATCTCGCAAAGCGCAGGTAAACTATAAAATTGACCTCTGGGTAGAGCAAGTATATGACTTTTGGCAGACGTTTATTCAGCAACCAATAGTATTAGTAGGGAATTCTATTGGCTCTTTGGTATGTTTGGCAGCAGCCGCAGCGCATCCCGATATGGTGAAAGGCGTTGTGATGATTGGCTTGCCAGATATGTCAGCAAGAGAAGAAGCTATTCCTAAGTTTATGCGACCTGTGGTAGCTACAATAGAAAGCTTGTTTGCTTCACCACTGCTGCTCAAAAATGTGTTTTACTTGGTACGTCGCCCTGGAGTTGTGAGAAAATGGGCTGCGATCGCATACTCTAACCCAGCAGCAATTAGCGATGAACTTGTAGATATTCTCACTGGCCCTGCCCAAGACCGAGGTGCGGCTGCTGCATTTGGTGCAATCCTCAAGGCAATGATTGGCTCAGATTTTGCGCCAAGTGTCAAAACCTTACTCCCCAACTTAGAAATTCCTCTGCTGCTGATTTGGGGAAATCAAGACCGGATGATTCCGTCGAGTTTATCGGGTCGTTTTGTAGAGCTTAACGCCAACCTGCAACTGGTGAATGTAGATAATGCTGGTCACTGTGTCCATGATGAATGTCCAGAACAGGTTAACCAAATTCTGCTCGACTGGCTCGATGTTAAGTGTATGGAATTTGGCAAGCCTACACTACTTGCTAAGAGCAATATAGTGTAGGTACTTAACTCAAAATTTGTGGCAACTTCAGTACCCAGACATGGGAGAAACTATTTTAGCCAATCTCAACTTGGCTGGTATCGACATTAGTTGCGCCATCGACACCTCGGGCAACTGAAACCATCTTGTTAAGAACTTGCTGGTCAGGTGCTTTCCCTTTTAAAACAACTGTGCTGCTAGTCTGAGCCACCCAAAGTGTATCAATATCGCCCAAATCGGGATCTTGATCGAAAGCCAAAGCTACGCGCTTGGCAAGACCGCTTTGATCGTATTCTCCATTTAATCCCACTCGTTCTGGGGCAACCTCATTCGTGTCCGCTCCCGCAGGCGCTTGATAAGAAGCTGAGGGTGTCGCGCTGACTTGAGCATTGTGGGGCTTACCCATTCCAAATAGTCTTTGTAGCCAACCCATAAATTTTTTTTACTCCAAAAAAGCTTAATCGAATCTATTATGCTTTGTAAGCAGAATTGAGAACATCTGCTAATCAAATGATCTCAGCTTTGGCAGTACCTAATTCTTTAGGTATAGAGATATAAATTATTGAGTTAGCAATAACAGATGACCTGAGTAATTTCTGATTGCTCGTGGTCGCGATAGAATAAAAAATTAACACCATTGCGTGTTGAGCGCCTTAGTATCGCAGATGATGGGTTTTGCTTTAAGTAATGAAACACACTCTTTCGGTTTTAGTCGAAGATGAAGCGGGTGTTCTCACTCGCATTGCCGGATTATTTGCCCGTCGTGGCTTTAATATTGAAAGTTTAGCTGTTGGCCCAGCCGAGCAAGTCGGTATCTCCCGCATTACAATGGTGGTGCCTGGAGATGATCGGGTAATTGAGCAGCTAACTAAGCAGCTTTACAAGCTGATCAATGTGCTGAAGGTACAAGATATTACCACCACACCTTGCGTAGAGCGGGAGTTGATGTTGCTTAAAGTAAATGCAACTGCTTCCAATCGTTCAGAAATTGTGGAACTGTCTCAAATTTTTCGCGCTCGTGTGGTAGATGTAGCGGAAGACTCACTGACATTAGAAGTGGTGGGTGATCCTGGAAAAATTGTGGCGATTGTCCAAGTTTTGAACAAGTTTGGGATTCGTGAAATTGCTCGTACTGGTAAAGTATCTCTAACCCGTGAATCTGGAGTTAATACGGAATTCCTTAAGTCTTTAGAAGCCAAAGTTTAGTAGTCAGGACTTACGTATAAAACCTAGTGACCAAGATGGTCACAATACATACATATATGGGAAATCTAGGCGCGAAATATTACGCATAGATTTCCCATATCTACGCCAACCACAAATGTAGTGCGAGCATCATGAGCACGTGATGTTATGTGAGCACAAAAAAAATTATTCAATAATTAAGGCTATTTTGCCAGTAGTTGAACCAACTTCCAGTAATCTATGAGCTTCGGATGCTGCTTCTAAGGGAAAGGTTTTACTGAGGTTAATTTTTAGTTTACCTTCATCAATTAGACGAGCGCACTGCTCTAATATTTTTGCTTGATCTTGCTGTGCTGATACCATTCCTTCTGCCATCGGTGTCAGCATTAGTTCTAAACTAATTCGTAGATTACGGTTTCTAGCAACTTTCCAATTAGTTGATGAATCTGGCTCTAAAATTGTCACAATATCGCCATATACCATTACTGCTGGGAATGTTTGAGTAAAGATGTCACCACCTACTGTATCAAAAGCAAGATCAACTCCTTCCCCTTTAGTCCAGTCTAGGGTAGCTTGGACAAAATCATTTTGCTTGTAAAAGATGGGATAATCTGCACCTAAGTTGCGGACAAATTCCGCTTTTTCTTCTGAACCAACAGTAGTACAAACATCTGCACCTTGCAGTTTAGCAAGTTGGATGGCAACATGACCAACACCACCTGCACCCGCATGAATTAGCACTTTGCGCCCAGCTTCTAAGCGTCCGCGATCGTATAATGCTTCCCAAGCGGTGATTAGAACTAAAGGTGCGGCTGCTGCTTCGGCAAAGGATATTGAGGCAGGTTTACGCGCTACAAATCGCTCATCTACTACTACTAATTCTGCATAATTACCTGTTTTTGCGCCTAGTCCACCTTGGCAGAAGTAAACTTCATCGCCAACCTGAAATTTTTGAGCGTTTGCACCAACGGCTTCTACAATTCCAGCACCATCACAACCTAAGATAGCTGGCATTTGATTTGGGTAAAATGTACCTCGCTTGCGGAGTTTGGTATCAATCGGGTTAATCCCTGCGGCGCGTAGACGCACGAGGATTTCTGTATCTTTTTCAATCTTGGGGTCTGGTACTTCCTGAATTTGCAGCACTTCGGGGTTTCCAGGTGCTGTCATTAAGACTGCTTTCATGATGTTGTTATTTATAGCGATCGCAAAAAATTTGTATCCGAAACTTTACATTAACAGAATCAAACCCATAGGCTGAGGGGTATAAACACAAATTTTTTCATGCCTTTAAATATTAAATATATAGATGAAAATGATGAATTAGTCATCTGATACTCAATTTGCCAGGGCGAATAAAAATAGGTTACAAAAATGAGCGATGTTGTGTTGCTTGAGTACGCTTGTCCTAACTTTTTAAATATACATCTATCATTAGATATATATATTTTTATTTAACTAAAACTTAGTTGGTAGGATTAACCAAATACTCTGGGTAAACCCCAAGGATGGGTTTACCACATATTTACATATTTAAAAATTAATAACTTAAGTTCAGTAATTTCACTAAGGCAATATAAATAATTGATTGTTTATAATTTTTATAAAATCACTAATATTCCATGAAAAAATTACATCACTTATTAATTAACACCAAGGCAATATTTTTGCTGCTAGGTCTTCCTGTTGGATTGTTTGTTTTTTCTCAAGCAAAGCCTTCTTTAGCAAATACACCAGCTAGCAGTACTAATTCAAGCACGAGCGCTGAATATGTACCAGGAACTGTTGTTGTAAAGTTTAAAAATATTACAGATGAGGGAAGTCGCAAGAGTGTTCTATTAGCCAACGGTTTGATTAAAAAGAAGGTAATTTGGGGAACTGATGTTGTTGTTGCTCAGGGAAAAGGTAAAAGTACTGAAGCTTTGATTAAAGCTTTGAGCAATCATCCTTTTATTGAGTATGTAGAACCTGATTACATTGCTAAAGCAACTTGGACACCAAACGATTCTTCTTTCACTAATCAGTGGGGTCTGAAAAAAGTTTCTGCTGAGTCAGCTTGGGATAAAACTAAAGGTTCTTCAAGTGTCAAAATCGCTATTATAGATACAGGAGTAGATCTAAACCATCCTGACTTATCTGCTAAAGTTATTACTGATAGTGACTACGACTTTGTAAACAGTGATTACGAAGCTCAGGACGATCAAGGTCACGGAACCCATGTAGCAGGTATTGCTGCTGCTGCTACGAATAATGGTACAGGCATAGCAGGAATGTGTCCTGATTGTAGTATTCTGCCGATCAAAGTGTTAGATAGTACTGGTAGTGGAAGCTTTAGTAATATAGCCAGTGCCATTCGCTATGCTACAGATAAAGGCGCTAAGGTGATTAATCTTTCACTCGGTGGTGGAAGTTCTAGTACAACTTTGTTAAATGCTGTGAGATATGCTCATAGCAAGGGTGTCCTACTTGCCTGTGCGGCTGGCAATGCAAATACTTCTAAAGCAAGCTATCCAGCTTACTATAGCGAATGTGTAGCTGTAGCTGCAACTGATCAGAATGACTATAAAGCTAGTTTCTCGAACTATGGTTCTTGGGTAGATACCTCTGCACCTGGCGTGAACATTGACGCGACCTACTGGAATGATACTTACGCGCAACTAAATGGTACATCTATGGCTACACCTTATGTAGCTGGTTTAGCAGGGATGCTGTTTTCTCAAGGTCTTACTCAAACCAATGTACGTACTCGCTTAACAGGTTTGAACTATACCGATTCAGTCAATTCTTCTGGGATTGCTAGGCGCATTAATGCACACAAGGCTGTTAGCAATTAGCCCTGGTTAATTAAAAATAAAATGCCGAGCCAAATCAAGAATTTTGTGACGAAGGCTCGGCATTTTATCTCAGTATTCATACTTAAAATGTAATCATTTCCAATTCAAATTGTGTTCTAATAGACAAGCAAATGTGTCTGGTAGTGTAACTGTGGATGGTACAAACATAGTTGCTGGTTTAACTGGATATGGCGGTCTTAACTCTTCAACTTCCGCTTCTATAGAGATTACCAGACGGTAGAAATCCGGTAACTAATGGGGAAAAATGTACTTAATGGTAAAAGATGTCTATTAGCTTTTTAAAATAACGCCTTGATCAAAAAGATAATAATTGTAAAAATAATTTTTAAAATCTTGACTAATTTGTTGAAATTCCTTCATAGTTAGCTTCGTAAAGTTCGTGCATTGATTGCTCAAGGCTAATTCACTGAATAGCCCGAACTTGAACGCTAATTAGATAAATTCATTTCAACCAGGACACAACCCTATGGGATTAATAATATTTCTGGTAACACTATTGCTAATTGTCGGTGCGATCGCCATCAACTCTTACAATAGCCTGATTAGACTTCGCAATCGCTACAAAAATGCTTACTCGCAAATTGATGTTCAACTTCAACGACGCTACGACTTAATTCCTAATTTGGTAGAAACTGCCAAAGGCTACATGAGACATGAGCGTGAAACCCTAGAAGCGGTAATTACCGCTCGTAACTTAGCAATGACTGCTAACACTCGTGCAGCACGAAATCCTGGTGAAGCACAGGCAATGCAGCAGTTAGAACAAGCAGAAAATACTCTTACTGCGGCTTTGGGACGACTAATGGTTGTTTCTGAAAGCTATCCAGATTTAAAAGCAGATCAGACTATGACACGGTTAATGGAAGAGTTAACATCTACTGAAAACCGGATTGCGTTTGCACGTCAGGCGTTTAATGATGCAGTGACACTTTATAACAATCAGCGCGAAGTATTTCCTAGTAATCTGGTTGCTAATCAATTTAATTTCAATCCAGCAGAACTATTGGAAGAGGTTGCACCCGTAGTCCGGCAAGTTCCAAGGGTATCTTTCTAGTAGGAGTGTGCTTGATCAGCTAAGACGCATTTAAATTTTATATTGATAGCGAGCCAGACGCTCGCACTACATTATGAACTTCTTTGAACATCAAGACCAAGCCCGTCAGAATACCCAACGGCTAGTACTGCTATATATTTTATCGGTTATTTGTATTGTCTTTAGTATCTATAGTGCTGCATTGGTTACGTCTGGGATAATGATGTCTAAAACTCCTCGTTACCGATTCAACAATATCAGCCCACGTGTATTGCAGTATGACCCAAATCTAAGGCGAAGAATTTGGGTCAGACCAGCTGATATAGAGGACACAACTATAACTGGCAAATCAGATTCACGTCTTTTGCAACCAGGATTGTTCTTGTTAGTAGCAATCCCGACGGTATTAGTGATTGGAGGAACGAGTTGGTTGAAGTTGCAATCGTTAAAAAAGGGAGGCTCAGTAGTTGCACAGCAGTTGGGAGGACGTTTAATTTTACCGGAAATTGCTGGGACTAATGAGCAGCAATTGTTGAATGTCGTCGCAGAAATGGCTATAGCTGCTGGGATTCCTACTCCAGCAGTTTATTTGTTGGATGGGGAAGGGGGAATTAATGCCTTTGCTGCTGGTTACTCTACAAATGATGCAGTAATTGGCATCACTCGTGGTTGCCTAGAACAGCTTAATCGTGATGAGTTACAAGCTGTTGTTGGTCACGAGTTTAGCCATATCCTCAATGGGGATATGCGACTGAATATGAGCTTGATTGGAGCTATTCACGGCATTGTACTGATCTATTTACTGGGGCGTATCTTAATCCAATTTCGATCTGGTCGAAATTGGAACGCTTGGGTGTTTTTCGGGGTTTCCTTGATGGTGATAGGTAGCTTAGGACAACTGTTTAGTCGGTTGATTCAAAGTGGAGTGTCGAGGCAACGAGAGTTTTTGGCAGATGCTTCTGCTGTTCAGTTTACACGCAACCCCGAAGGACTTAAGGGCGCACTGGAAAAGATTGAGAACAATATGCACCGCTCGTTAGTGCGTTCTCCTTATGCTGAGGAAATGAGTCATCTGTTTTTTGGTAGCGCGGTGGGTTCTGCTTGGTTACAAGGAGATTGGTTTGCGACTCATCCACCACTAGAACAGCGAATTCGTCGCTTGAATTCCTCTATAGGGCGCTATGCTGCGCGGATGCCAATAAAAGATGTTAGCCGCCAGCCTATTAACGGGGCAAACCCAATGGTAGCACCAGATGTAGCAGCTACACCCGAAATTTTATCTTTTACGGGCAATCAAGCCACAGAGGATGGAGTTACACCACCCCCTGCGATCGCTCCAGTATATTCGACTCAAGCTCAACAGCTTTTGGCAAAACTTTCAGAATCCATGCGGGAAAAAGTGCGATCGCATCAGGGATCACTTTCTTTAGTGTATGCGCTCCTGCTTGATCCTGAAAATGCCTTAATGCAGACACAACAGTTAAACTGGCTGCGTCAGGCGGAATCGGTGGAAGTAGTGGAAAATACCAGCCAATTTAGCAAAGAGTTGGAATTGCTTGATGCCAAGTTGCATTTGCAACTGTTGGATCTGACTATTCCGGTTCTACGTCAAAGTTCGGCGACTGAGTGCCAAAAGTTATTTAAATGTGTTCAAAGTTTGGCAAAGATGGATGGGCGCTGGTCATTGAACGAGTTTATCATTTACCTGATTCTCTGGCATGAGCTTGAGACAAGCATAAATCCATTGGTAGAACGAAGCGAAATTTACACAACGTTAGAAGCTGTTTGGAATGATTGCCTGATTGTCTTGTCTGCTATATCACAAGTTGGTCAAACAAATCAAAGTACTGTAGCGTTTATATTTCGCTCTGGACTCTACAAGTTACCAGGAGTCAGCCAGCAAACTTTACCAGAAGTACCGCCAGCTTATAATTTTAGCGATTTGAAGAAGAGTCTTGAGCGTTTAAGGAGGGCATCACCTAAGTTGCAGCAGGCAATTTTTGATGCTTGTACTGAGATTGTGCTGATGGGTAAGAAGGTGAACTTAGAGCAAGCGGATTTACTTCGTGCGATCGCGATCGTCATTAACTGTCCTCCGCCATCAATGATTGCGTGTCCGCATAACTAAGCGTAAGTATCTCATCATCCTTTTTTGAAATTAACTCAGTATTCATACTGAAAAGGCGATCGTTTCCGATTTCAATTCTGTCAAAGCCTTTGACAATCTACCTTTAAGACAAAAATTTCTCAATAAAATTGAGAAGTTTTTCAATTAAACGGAACTTTTTGCGGAAAGCAGCTTTCTTAAGTTGTGTCTTAACTTAAGAGAAAACACGGAGATAAAAACCATGAAAAAAGTAATGTTAGGCTTAGGAACTGCTTTAGTTGCATTAAGTATGGGCTTACCTGCAATGGCTGCAACTACTTCTAGATATCAAGTCAAGGGAGAAAATGCTTATGCCGACTTTTATCAATCTGATGAGTGTAATTATACTGGTGTAAGTGTTTTTGCTGCTGACAGTGTTACTAAAACTTCTGGTGCGCCAACCACTCAAAAAGAAGCATATCTCTCTTATTGGAAATATAACTTCTGCACAGGTGTTTCTTCAGGCGGTTACGGCTCATCCAATAATTTTACATCCACACTCAACAAACAACTTGATACAGCAAATTTAACTGGCACATTCACCCTTACCGATTACTCTACAGGCACTACAAAAAATGCGGATGTAAATATTAATTGGACTGGTACAGGTGATATTTCTCGTGGTAACAGCCACTATCATTATCAAGGGGCTGGTTACTCATCTAACTATAGATCAATTGGTTCTTATAGACAAGCAAATGTGTCTGGTAGCGTAACTGTGGATGGTACAAACATAGTTACTGGTTTAAATGGATATGGCGGTCTTAACTCTTCAACTTCCGCTTCTTTAGAGATTATCAGACGGTAGAAATTCGGTAAATAATGGGGAAGATTGCTGCGTAAATAGATGAGCGCGATGTCTGCGACGGGCTGCGCCTACGCAATTTCCCCAATAAGGCTCAAAAAATACCAAAGCCCATTTATGCACTAAAAATTTAATTACATATCTGACAAAGTAGCTTTGCATCGAAAGACTTTCAATGCAAAGCTATTGAGCCATTTTCACTCTTACCAATTGAACTAAGTTGTTCGATTGTAACGGATGGACTAAGCTGACGATTACGGGAAAATGTACTTAATGGTAAAACTCGCAATACTTCCTCAATTGTAGTTACTCCAGTCGTGATTTTTTCAATAGCTGATATGCGGAAAGAAACAAAATTGATTTCTTTAAGATATCTATTTAACTGAGTCATACTGCCATCATAAATAATTTCTCGTACTGTCTCATCGACATTCAGTAACTCAACAATTGCCTCTCGTCCCCAATAGCCAGAATTAAAACATTTAGCACAACCTTTTCCCCGTTTCCAGGTATCTCGATTAGTATATTTGTGATCTAATCCTAGTACTCTTAAATCGGCTTCAGTGGGTTTGTAAGGTTCTGCACAATCAGGACAAATTCGGCGTACTAAACGTTGAGCAACAATTCCCAACAAAGCGTCACTAATTAAACTGGGATCGGGGCCAATATCTTTTAATCGGGGAATAGCACCTGGAGCATCGTTAGTGTGTAGAGTAGTTAAAACTAAGTGTCCTGTCAATGCTGCCCGCACTGCTGTTTCTGCTGTTTCTTTGTCGCGAATTTCCCCCAACATAATGATGTCTGGGTCTTGGCGCAGAATTGAGCGTAACCCAGCAGCAAAGGTCATTCCTGCTGGTTCATTTACCTGAGTTTGGGTAATGCGTGGCAATACATACTCTACAGGGTCTTCTACTGTAACGACATTGACTTCTTCTGTGGCGACTTCTTGCAAACTGGTATACAGCGTACTGGTTTTACCAGAACCTGTAGGCCCTGTAATAATAATCATTCCTTGGGGCTGCTGTAACCAACTACTGTATGTTTGCATCGCATCGGGTGCGAATCCCAATTTATTCATATCAGTAAACGGGTTTTGGCGGGGTAGTAAGCGAATTACTACTTTTTCACCACCAACACAGGGAAGGGTACTTACCCGCAAATCCATTCCCTGTTGTGCTTCTTCAGGACTGTTATATTTCTCGCTAATACGTCCATCTTGTGGTCGCCTACTTTCAGCAATGTCCATTTCCGACATGACTTTGAGGGCAACAATCACTTTACGGCTAATTTCTAAAGGAAGTTTGGTAATGTCACGCAGTACACCATCGATACGATAGCGGACTCTTAATCCCTCTGTCATTGGCTCTAGGTGGACATCTGAAGCACGGTTACGCAATGCTGCTGCAATCAGGGTTTTAATGCGCTCAATTTGATCGACAGATTGAGAAAGGAATACTTCTGTAACTTCGCTGATATCTTCTTGTTCTTGCTCACGGCTGATGGAATTGACTGATTGAGAACTACTTTGTAGTTTGGAATCAATTTTTTGGATGTTTTGCCAGGTGCTATAACTTTTTTTACTAACGGGAATAATTTTGATCTCAGTCAGGGTGCGATCGCTCAGTTCCCTAATCAACTCTAATTCAACTTTCGTAGGGCTTCCGAGATAGTATGAGCCGCGCCACAGCAGTAGAGGAATCAACGCTGGTAAAATACTTTTGTCGGGAAAGTGCTTAAAAAAACGGTAAGTTACTTCTCTGTCAAGTAGTTTTAAGTCTACATTACCCTGCTCGTCTACTAAAGTTTTCAGGGCTTGTTCGCAAGTAATCTCATGATTTCTTAACTTCCGCCAAGCAGACGTAGTATTCTGTAAGCGAGTTTGCATAAAAATTTTTAGTTAAAAATCCGTACCTGAATTACATCTACCTTAGCGTAGGGTAGTAGAGCCGATGCGATCGCCACTCTTGTAGATTCTCCTTACTTTGCGGTTGATGGCTGCAACAATTACTCAGCAAGCATTACATGAT
The DNA here is from genome assembly GCA_036702875.1 of Oculatellaceae cyanobacterium. Classification (GTDB taxonomy): domain Bacteria; phylum Cyanobacteriota; class Cyanobacteriia; order Cyanobacteriales; family PCC-9333; genus Crinalium. The sequence goes on from DATNQB010000057.1 coordinate 24,222, forward strand.
GTTACATTTGGCAAGTTTAAATTAAGTTAACCCTTCATTAAGGGTAAAAATATCTACATATATATAGATATGAATGCACTTCTGTTCTCAAGTTGTCAGGCTGAATTATTGGTAATTCGTCTGGCTTATTGATTTTGACTATAACCTACTGAATTATTATTCAATTAGATGTCAAAAACTGCTTCCCCACTTAAAACCCGCTTAGATGATTACTATCAGCAAATCAAAGCTATTATTCTCAACCGTCAAAATCCCATAACAGGTTTGCTACCAGCTTCTACGGCAATAACTGCTCATGGTGATTATACTGATGCTTGGGTACGGGATAATGTTTATAGCATTTTAGCTGTTTGGGGATTAGGGTTAGCTTACCGCAACTTAGACAATAACCACAGGCGCACATATTTTCTTCAACAAAGCGTAGTCAAGCTGATGCGTGGGTTGTTATTCTGTATGATGCGACAGGTGCATAAAGTTGAACGCTTCAAAGAAACTCAATCTTTACTTGATGCTTTGCACGCCAAATATAATACCCAAACTGGTGACATTGTAGTAGGTGATGACCAGTGGGGACACTTACAACTTGATGCCACATCATTATTTATCTTGATGCTGGCGCAAATGACTGAATCTGGGTTAAAAATTATCTATACATACGATGAAGTTAATTTTGTCCAAAATTTAGTTTATTACATTGGTCGAACTTATCGCACACCTGATTATGGACTGTGGGAAAGAGGCAATAAAATTAATCGTGGTAATCCAGAACTAAATGCTAGTTCCGTAGGTATGGCATTAGCTGCCTTAGAAGCAATTAATGGATTAGATTTATTTGGAGTGTATGGTAGTCAGCACTCAGTAATTCATGTTTTACCCGATGAAATTGCTCGTACACGTATTACTTTAGAATCTTTACTACCTAGAGAATCTAGCTCAAAGGAAACAGATGCCGCGCTTTTAAGTGTGATTGGTTTTCCAGCTTTTGCGGTTAATAATTCTCAACTAATTGAGCGTACACGAAAGAAAATCATTGATAAATTGCAAGGACGCTACGGTTGCAAACGTTTCTTGCGAGATGGACATCAAACTGTATTAGAAGACCATCATCGGTTACACTATGAACCTGGGGAATTGCAACAGTTTGAGCATATTGAGTGTGAGTGGCCTTTATTCTTCACATACCTATTATTAAATGGCTTGTTTCAAGGAAACACTCAGCAAGTTAAGCAATATCAAGAAAGTTTAGAGTCTTTGCTAGTTGAGCGAGACGGTTTACGCTTATTACCAGAAGTATATTATGTCCCTGCGGAATCTGTAGAAGCAGAAAGGTTATCTCCTCAAAGTCAAAAACGGCTTCCTAATCAAAATGTCCCGTTAGTGTGGGCGCAAAGTTTATATTTCCTCGGTCAAATGTTGAGTGAAGGATTAGTAGCTGTCGGGGATATTGATCCTTTAGGTCGTCATTTAAATATTGGAAATTATCAACTGCCTGTAGTTCAAATTGCCCTTTTAGCAGAATCAGAAGAGTTACGAAACCAATTAGCTACTTATGGCATTGCCACCCAAACTTTAGCGCAAATACAGCCAATTCAAGTACGCACTGCTAATGAGCTAGCAGATATTTATGCTCAGATTGGTAGCAATTCTAAACTAGGTTTAACAGGTCGTCCGCGTCGAAGGTTACGGAGTTTAACTACATCTAAAATATTTCGCATTCAGGGAGAAACTATAGTTTTCTTACCTTCTTTTGCAGATACACAACAATTTTACTTAAATTTTGATTACCACTTTTTAACGGCACAAATAAAAAGTGAACTTGCTTATATTCAGTCAAATTGGACTTCTTTAGGCAGACCAACTTTAAGTTTGTTGATTACACAAACAATGTTTGATACTGGTTCTGAGGCTTTGTTGGAACTGATTAAAGAGTTACAAAGAGGTGAGTGTAATGGTGTAGCCGTTAGATTAGGGCGTTTACATCAATTAATGTTAACAGCCAGCATAGAATCTATTGATTTTCTAGAAAGTTTTGAATTTGCAGATTCTCCAGTTGAGGAAGCTGCACATTCTCAGGAATACTTAGCTTACAATCCTGATAAAAATCAGCCTTTAAGCCCTACAGAAGAATTAACTATAGAATGCTTATGCAATTTAGAGTTGTTGTTACAGCGTTTACGCATTTCAGATAATATTTACGAACAAATTGAATTATTACAAGCAATCCAGCGTTTACAAGGATTGGATTTTGATACTGGTTTAGGTGATTCAGATCGTACTGTAAAAGTAGTTGATTTAATTAATGAAGTTTATCTCAAAGCTGGTACGCCTAACCAAGTTAAAATATCATCCTTTGTCGATCAATGGGAGGAAGCTCAATCTAAAATTGACTGGGGGGTGGTGCGTCGTGCGGCTGGTTTGTTGAATAAGGTTGATCTAAATTTATTAGATGCGGTGACAGAAATTTTGATCCGCCAAAAAGAAATTATGGTGGGTAAGTCTTACAGTGAAGCTTCGCTGATTACAAGACCTATTCCTGAGACGGAAATATTGGAGAAAATCAGCACTTTTTGTCGAGAAGATATCCGCGATCGCGTCCTCACTCAAGAAATTCTCCTATACTTAGGATTACTGATAAAATCTGAGCCACAACTCTTTAAAGGTTTACTGACTCTAAGAGTTGGCTATCTAATTTTATTAATTACCAGTGAACTAGCAAGCGAATTACAGTTAACGCAAGATGAAGCTTACGAACGATTGATGCAACTTAGCCCATCTGAAATTAAAAATTGTCTGCGTCAAGCTTTAGCTGATTATAATGATTTGCATCAAGTAGTCTTTCAACAAGAAGCTTTGCGCGTTAACCAGCAATTAGAAGATATTGAATGGTTAGTAATTGCAGAAACAAATGGATCAGAACCACCAGTAGGAGGTTGGTTAAGGAAGCGACAACGAGACGGCGCATTTAACCGTGTTCCCACTGACTTTTATCCGAGTATTTGGCGGTTACTGACACACTGTAAAGGATTGGTAATTGGGGATAAGTTAGAACGTCGCAACCGCTTAGAGAGTCATTTAATTTTACCAGAAATGACACCAGGAGAAAAGAACTTTGCCCTACTGGTGGAACATTTGTTAAATAAGATACCTACGGCTGAAACCAGACAAGTTAATATAGAGGCTTTGATGGCATTGGCTGCATTAGGCGATCGCAATCCGAAATTACAAATCGAAGATTATATTGTTCTAGATGTAGTAATTGGTCATGCTGTTAGATTAGCGTGGTTAGACCCATTTTTAAAAGACATTTTTGCTAGTGGAGTAAAACCTGATACTGATCCAGCAGCTAGTTACGATCAACACAAAATTACAGCATGGCGAACTTTTTATGATAATTCTCCCTTTGTCTGCGCTAGTTATATAATTCGGTCTCTACAATTTTTGACAGAGTTAGGAATGTCTTAATTATTGATTACTATATCAACAAAATCCTCTAATAAATTACAAACCATCCCTGCATATTTAGGGATGGTTGTGTAATATTAAAACTAAGGAATGCGTATTATAACTAGATTGTTTGTGTGGAATTATTTTCCTAATTTCTTCAATTGTTTACGGATCTCACTAGGAAGATAACTTAAAGCTTTACCTTGCCATCCTTTTGCTCTTTGATATTCCAGCTTTCCACAATAAGTGTCGCCTTTATGAATATGCCATCCCCAGTTAGCTGGAATTACTTCGTATCCTGATAAACTATTAGCCAAATAATTCGTGAGTTGCTCAAGATCTTTTGGAGTAATCATGGTGTTATGTAACCTTTTATTATTGTTAAAGAATCAAAGCGTTTGTTATATAACTTCATAGTATTTTTTAGTTTACTATCTATCCCCATCCTTAAGGCTTATTTAGTCAATTCTTTAGGGTAGATATGGTTACTCAATAAATCAGTAGTAGTAGAATGTTTAATTTTAAAAGATGTATTTATTTAGAGTGATGGATATATGTTGAGTAAGATATACTAAGACTGGAGTAATAAAACTTTTGGTATAGGATTGAAGGTGGTATTAAATACCCATTTCCTTTCCTCCGCAAAACAAGTGTTATGCCAATATTTACATTTAAAGTGTAAAGCCCTAGGATGAGCGGCTGTGGGCTGATGCAATCAAGAAGCTGTTTAAGGGGTGCAAAGCCTCCAACGAGAATTCCCGGCAGGCTCCGGTAAAGAGAATCCGCACACAGGGGGCAGAAGGTAGAGTCGAACACAGATATTTAAATATTTGCGTTTATATTTCTATATTTAATATTTGTATTTTTTTTGGTTAAAATCTTGAATTATGGTAATTAACAATGATTGTAATAGTAGGTAAAGTAGCATTTTTTTGTTTAGCTTTAATTATATTGTCTGGAGCAAAGCCAATATCTGATGTAGATAAATTTCAACCTGATTATAAAAATAGATTATTCTTAACAGCCAATAATAATAAACAAATGCAGGTTGCTTTAGCTGAAAGATTTTATCAAGGACTTGCCGTTATCGGCTTTAGCGATGGTATTAACTATAAGTTTGGTTATCTTAATCAAAAAGGCAAGATAGTCATAAAACCCCAATTTAATGGGGCTGGTAAGTTTTCTGAGGGTTTAGCGCCTGTAGGAATTGGTAATAAATTTGGATATATCAATCAAACTGGAGCTACAGTTATTAAGCCAGAATTTGATGAAGCTGAAAGTTTTTCTGAAGGTTTAGGGCGAATAGGCATTCGTGCTAGATATGGATATGTTAACAAATTAGGAAAAATAGTAATTAAGCCAGAATTTGAATATGCCAAAATGTTTTCCGAAAATCTAGCTGTTGTGCAGATTAAGGGTAAGATGGGCTACATTGACAAAACAGGTAAAGTAGCCATTCAGCCACAGTTTAATGGTGCTGCTAGTTTTTCCGAAGGTTTAGCTGCTATTGAAGTTAAGGGCAAACTTGGCTTCATAGACAAAACTGGCAAGATAGTCATTAAACCACAATTTGATGAAGTCGCTTATTTTTCGGAAGGACTGGCAGTAGTCAAAAGTAACAACAAGTATGGTTATATTGACAAACTCGGAAATGTAGCTATACCTCTACAGTTTGAACAAGCTGAGATGAAAGAAGATTCCTACTATCAAGAACCAGCAGCTTTCAGCTTTTCACAGGGTTTGGCATCAGTAAAAATTGATGGTAAACGCGCTTATATTAATAGAAATGGTTTATTAGTTATTTCCACTGAATTTACCCGTGCTTCAAACTTTGTTGAAGGAATGGCTGCTATAGAAATTGATGGCAAAATTGGGTATATTGACATGACAGGAAAAATGGTTATTCCTGCAAAATTTGATTGGGCTGAACCTTTTTCAGAAGGATTAGCTGCTGTCATGGTTAATAGTCAATGGGGCTATATTAATCAAGCAGGAAAATATGTAATTAGTACAAATTTTAATAACTATTTCTAAAATTACTACTTGTGTCTTGGTTTTAAAAACAAACAAAAAAAAGAACTTAAATATTTAACTATCTAAGTTCCTCTTAATTAGTCTCTACTTATATTTCTTACATCGTCAAAGATTGAACATTTGTTTCAATTAACTTCGCCAAATCTTTCAAGAATGCAGCCGCATGAGCGCCATAAATAATCCGGTGATCGCAAGTAATATTTACCTGCATTTGTCGGCGTACTCCCATCAATCCATCTTCTGTTGCTACGACTTGAGGACGTGCTGCACCAATAGCCAGAATAGAACCTTGTCCAGGTGGAAGAATGGCATCAAAGCGATCAACACCAAACATTCCTAGATTGGATAATGTGAACGTGCCAGAATTATACTCTTGTGGTTGTAACTGCTTGCTGCGGGAACGATCTACTAAATCTTTCCAAGCGCGAGACAAGGAGTAGATATCCATTTGATCTGCGTTTTGCAGTACAGGGGTAATTAGTCCACCATCATCCATTGCGACTGCTACAGCAATATTAATAGCACCGTGATACTGGATACCTTGCTCTGTATAGCTGGCATTTACTAAAGGATGTTTTTGTAAAGTCACTGCTACAGCTTTAACTAGCAGTGCTGTCATGGTGACACCCTTAGATTTAACTTGCTTGTAAAGCTTATCTAGATTATCTGTAGTGATGGTGTAGCCAACGCGGTAAGTAGGAACTTGCAAGCTGGCAACCATGTTCCGCACTACGGCGTTTTGTAGCGTGTTTAATGCTACTACTTGACCAGCGACAGCAGCAGGCGCTACTGGTGCTGTCGCTGGTTTTGCTGGTGCAACTGGTGTAGGTGCGGGTACTGGTGCTACAGGTGGGGTAACAGGAACCATTCCAGGTGTTGCAGTTGTACCTGCGGTTTGTTTACCTGGGTTAGCAGCAGCTTGGACATCTTCTGCAACAATGCGCCCGTGAGGGCCACTACCTTGCAAGCTGTTGAGATCAACTTTGAGTTCTTTAGCTAATTTTTTGGCGCGAGGAGAAACAACGGCGCGTCCATTTCTGCGGCTGCCATTGCCATTGGCTTGAGTAGCTACTGGGGTAGCCTCAACTACCGCTACTGCTGCTTGTGCTTCGGGTTGTGCGGTAGCAGCACTTGCGGCTTGATTGTTTTGAGAGGCTTGCTGCTTGGCGGTTTCTATTTCTGCTTCGGTTTCTGCAACGAGTGCGATCGCAGCGCCCACAGGAGCAGCTTCACCAGCAGATACAACGATTGTAGCTAGATAGCCCTCATAAAAGGACTCAACATCCATATCTGCCTTGTCCGACTCGACCACCACAACGGTTTCGCCTTTTTCCACTTTGTCGCCTGGGGACTTGAGCCAGGAGACAATCTTGCCTTCAGTCATGGTGGAACTCAGCGCGGGCATGAAAACTTCGTGGATCATGGGTGGTCTTCCGAATCAATAGTCTAGGACAACATTGACAACATTAAGGTCAAACCAGCATTGTACCTTGGATTGGTCAGCATTGGCATTTATAGCAAGTAGCCGTCAGCTTTCAGCCCTCTTCCGTTAGATTTATCTTCATCTAGTTAGCTAGACTTCTCCAAAAATAAATGTAGAGACGTACTATGGTAGGTCTCTACAAGGGTTTAAGGGTTAGCACCTTTAATTTCTGGAGGTGTCTAGCTAATAGCTAAGAGATTTTATAAATCGCCACGAATTTCTTCGACAATTCCATCACGTAGGAGAATTTCTACTTGCAATTTGTTAATTAAATTGTCTCCCTTTTTAAGACTGAAAAGCCCATCTATTTGACCTTGGTTAACCTCCTGGTTCATTTCTAGGAACTGCACTTGCTGCAATTGTTGGAGAATTTGATTTTTCTGATCTAGCAGTTCACTTTTTCTTTGATTGACCTGCATTTGAATATTCTCAATTTGTTGGACAACTTGTGGCCCAGGCGGCTGAATACTTTGCTTTTGAATTTCTGCGATCGCCCGTTGTCCTTGAGTTTCTAACTGCTGCAACTGACCGTCAAGTTCATTAATTTGTGCTTGCAGTTGTTGTTGCGCTTCCTCTTTCCAACGAGGAGTAACAACGGCTTTGATCGTAACAGGACGCTTGAGGGTGAAATTTGAATCCATAAACATTTCGTGGAGAAAATTTGCTTTTTTTGTACAAAGCTAGTCGCAGATCAGTTTGCCTTTGGATCAGGTTTCGGTGAAATGCCTCGCATTTTAGTGACGCGGCTTTTTAAGATAGCTGACGGCTTTGTGCTGACTGCCTAAGCGCTTTAGTTGTTAGTGATTAGTCATTAGTTTTTTGCTAATCACTAATCACCAATGACTGCTGTTAAAACATCCCGTTGATCATATCGTGATAGCGTTCCATCACAACCGGACGGCGGATTTTCAAAGTTTGGGTCATCATCCCATTCTCAATCGAGAACGGTTCTAGGATTAACTTGAAAATCACAATCCGGTCATCAGGGCGATATCCAGGGCGGTTTTGTACCTCTCGGTTTAATTCTTGACGGAATAAATCTTGAATTTGTTTGCTGTCAAGGTCAATTTCTTTTAATTGACTTTGGGATGCTTCCAGTTTAGGCAAATTAGGAACATCTGCGGGTAGGCGCAATTGCAAGTTTTGAGAAAATGCCCACTGTTGTAGTGCATCTAAATTCGGCACAATTAAAGCACCTAGAGATTTCTGATCTTGCCCCACCAACACAATCTGATCGACGTAGGCACTCCGCAAACAAGCATCTTCAATCGGTTGCGGTTCAATGTTTTCGCCATTAGTTAAAACAATTGTATCTTTAGCCCGACCCGTCAACACCAAATCATTTTCTTTTGTCACCCAACCCAAGTCGCCACTATCAAACCAACCTTCAGAATCAATTGCTTTAGCTGTAGCTTCAGGGTTTTGATAGTAACCTTGCATTACTTGTGGCCCTCGAATCATCACTAAACCACGTTCACCAGGGGGAAGAGGTTGGCGGGTTTCTGGATTAACTATTTTTATTTCTGTACCTGCAATGGGTTTCCCAGAAGAACCGCGCAGGTTACGCCAAGGGCGACGGGCGTTAGTAACAGGTGATGTTTCTGTTAAACCGTAACCTACAAGAATGTTAACTCCAATAATTTCAAAGAAATTTTCTAGGTGTTTGGCTAGGGAACCACCTCCACTAATTACCTGTATGATTTCTCCACCAGTAGCTTCCCGAACTTTGCCATAAACTAAGCGTTCTCCGAGTGCATGAACAGGGGCTAGAATGGAGGCTTGGACTTTAGCACTAATTCGCTCCGTAGCTGAAGGATTGAGATTTTCTAGATCTAAACCTTGCGCCTGACGACGTGCTTTGATGTAGCGTTGACTAATACTAAAGAAAGTATTAATCAATTTTTGTTTATTCGCGGGTTGTTCGCGGAACTGCTTTTGCGCTCCTTCATAAATAGATTCCCACAATCTGGGAACTGCAACCATATAGTTTGGTTTGAATGTTTTTAAGTCTTGTTTGATATAGCGCAGGTTAGTATAAACTTGTGTGCAACCTTGGGAGAGTAAGAAATACTCAACAGAGCGTTCATAACTATGCCAGGAAGGAAGAATACTTAAAACTCTGGAACCTTGTTGAGGTTGAATTACTGTTCCTAAAGTTAAGACTTGGTGCAAAAGGTTGCCATGAGAGAGCATAACGCCCTTAGGTTGACCAGTTGTACCAGAGGTATAAATTAGGGTCGCTAGGGTATCTTTTATTTGAGTTACTGGCTGCAACTGTACAGATGATCCTACTTCTATCAGTCCAGAGAAATTTAGCATTTTGATGTTGGCTAAATCTTCTGGTGTTTCATCGGAAAGTAAGACAATTAACTTGATGGGAAGATCATTAAGGTAATCGCGCAACTTGTTTAAGGTTTTGAGATCTTCCACAACTAAGGCAGTACTGCCACTATTTGCCATAATAAACCGCAGTTCTTCCTGTTCTGCTTGTCCACTACGAACAGCATCAACTGCACCAGCAGTCATAATGCCCTGGTCGGCAATGAACCAGCGTGGGCTATTATCAGCAAATAAGGAAATGCGATCGCCTGCTTTTACACCTAAACTCTGTAACCCTGCCGCAAACTTTTGTATCTGCTGGTTTAACTGGCTATAAGTAATTACTACTTCTGGATTGACGTGGGGGTTTTTGAGTGCGACGGTTTCACCAAATTTTTTTGCTGCCAGAGACCAAATTTCTGGTAAAGACTGCACTGAAGTATAGTCTACTAAGCGGTTCAGGTTAGAGCGTTCTTGCTCTGTAATTTGGTAAGGATAGTTCCTAACTGAGTTGTTCATTTGCACCCTCCCAGAGGAGTAAGTTAGTTATTTTTCTACCTTACCCTTGTGTTGGACTGAGATAGTACACAGTGAGTGACAGATTTGAGGGTGTCTGTGAATCACAGACAATTTATTAGATGCAAATCAACAAATAATATAAACTACTAGCCACTAGAAAAAAGCTGAGTATATTCTTTGGTGTTAGCCTTGACACTTAAGGCGCAGGATGCTCATGTCTTAGCTTGGGCAAATTAGTTAACTAAGTAGGTGGGCATAAATAAACGTATAATGATTTTCCCAATCACCAGTCCCCAGTCCCAGTCATTGCAGGTAACGTTTAATTTCACCCACATACTTACAAATCAAATTTTTCAATAATTTCTATCAATGTATTCATTGTTACATTAAAATCAGCTATTAGCTGTTCTTGCATCGGCTCCAGTTCGTTACTCAATTTAGTTTCACTATCTTGTTCTTCAAAACCTTTTAATAAATTTAAAGTTGCTTGTAACCGAGAAGCTAAAGCTTTAATTTGTTGCCATTCTTCAGAAGATAAATTTTCTGCCATTTTATACTATGCTGTAATTGCTGCAATTTCGCGCTTAAATTCCGCACAAAATTACAAAAATAAAATTAATTTGTATTAAAAAAATGTGTTTATTTTTATTACATTGAGCAAAATACTTAGCAAATGTAAATTATAAATATTAAGCAAGTATAAAGTACATATATATAAATATTTATTAAAGTTAATATACAATTATTACTTTAACAAAAAATTAAAAAAAGATTAAAATAAACTGGTCAATAACTTTATTGAAAAAGATAAACGAGAAAAGCAATGAATTTGTTAATCTTGTTTTAATCTGTTGTTAATGCGATATTACCGTTAGGTTTACATCTTCTTATCCTTAATCCCATACTATGAAATAAAGTTTCTAAGTCTCCCTATTTTCCGTTTTATAACCTGACAATATAACTTATTACAATGGTTGGTCGTCTTGCTACTAAAATTTAATAATTTTCTTTACTGTTAAATTAGTGCAAAGTTTTACTGCAAGATATGGGTAATTATTTTTTTTACATTTAGCAAAAAAAATGTGATTTAGTTTTTTAACGCTATATTTAAGGTCGCTTCATTGGATCGTTTATTAATTACTAACACAACAACTTAAAACTTATGATTAGTGTATACTCTTCCTCGAAACTCTCAGATACCTCACGTTCTCCCCTGAATCCGCATCGAATGAGCTTGCAATCGACACTCTTAGAAATGCAGCTTTACGATTTTAAGCTGGAATTTAACTGTCTAGCTAAGGAAGCTGCTCTTCTTTTTGAAGAAAACCCTGTGCTTCCTGGCATTATAGTTACGCAAGAAGGAGAGTTTATCGGCATAATTTCTCGGCGACGATTTCTAGAAAGTTTGAGTCGTCCCTATGGGTTGGAAATTTTTTTGAAACGTCCCCTAAGCATTCTATATAACTTTGCCCAGACTGAACCTTTAATTTTTCAGAGTAATACTTTAATTGTGATGGCTGCGCGACGTGCCTTACAACGAGATTCAGAATTTCTTTATGAACCAATTGTAGTTCAAGTAGGATCGCAATATCAACTCTTAGATGTGCATGATTTATTAGTTGCTCAATCGCAGATTCATGAGTTAACGACTCAACTGCTACAAAAACAAACTCAATCCAAAATCATGCAAACTGAAAAGCTAGCTAGCTTAGGAAGGATGATGGCTGGGCTTGCTCATGAAATTTTGAATCCTGTTAACTTCATTTATGGTAATTTAGGGCATTTATCTGAATATACTCAAAATGTCCTTGAGCTTTTATCAACTTACGACGCAGAATTTATACAGCCTAATCCCAAAATTGAGGCTCTGAAAGAATCACTTGAATTAGATTTTATTGTCAAAGATTTACCACAAGTTGTGGAAAGCATGACACTAGGTACTGAGCGGTTAATAAAAATTATTAGCAGTTTGCGAACTTTTTCTCACATGGATGAAACAACTTTGCAAGAAGTTAATATTCATGAATGTATTGATAGTACTTTATTGATTTTAAATAATCGCATCAAAACGGGTATTGAAGTCATCAAAACTTATGGCGAGTTGCCTTTACTTAATGGCTATTCTGGTCAACTCAGTCAAGTTTTTATGAATATTTTGAGTAATGCTATTGACGCACTGATGGAAAAGTGGGATGCACAAGCAGCATCCCAAAAGCAAGTGGGAAGAGTTATAGAACAGACAAATTTCTGGCAACCTCAAATTGAGATTAGCACTGAAGTAAGAGTTCAGGAAATTGAACAAACAAGTACAGACAATGGTCGATGGGTAGCCATCTTAATCAAGGATAATGGAACTGGTATTCCCCTGGAAATTCAGCAACGCATATTTGAAACATTTTTCACAACAAAACCTGTGGGTAAAGGAACAGGTTTAGGGTTAGCGATTAGCCACCAAATTATTACGGAAAAGCATCAAGGCAAACTAAACTTGACTTCTCAGGCAGGTGTGGGAACACAGTTTGAAATCTTATTACCTTTGATTTAATTTTAATTAAAATTTTTATAAATTTTATGTTTTTACCTTTCTAGCTTACTTAGAATTAGAACCATACAACAACCAAGCTCTTACTAACTTAATTTCTTCATAACTATATTTTTCTCCTAAGTGTTCATAAATTATTTTTAGTGAGTCAGTACCAACGATTTTGATAGCTTGCAAAATTGCTTCTTGATGCTTACGAGGAACTAATTGATTAATATCTACTGGTAGGTTTAGCTCCATTAATTCAGCGAGATGACTAGCTATAGTAGTGCTGCGGAGTTGGCGTTGTTTGGCAATTTCTAAAATATTCAAACCTCGCTGATGTAATTCTAGAGTCATTAACTGAGTATAAGTTGCAGATTTGGGCTGTTCTTCTGGTACTGAAACTAATGCTGCTTGAGTATTTATTGATTGTTGTTGCTCTTGTCGATGTGTTTTAATTTCTTCAACAAAACGTACTCCATATTGAGCAAGTTTATGTGCGCCAACGCCAGAAATTTGGGCAAATTCATCTAATGTTTGGGGTTGTTGCTGCGCCATCAATTTAAGACTGGAATCAGCAAATACAACATAAGGTGCAATTGACTGTTCATCCGCTACTTGTTTACGGAGCGATCGCAATCTATGAAATAAAATTTCTACGTCAATCGCTTTGGGATTATACTTATCTGGGTCAGTTGTATGTTTCTTAGGAACAGCAATATAAACTTCGCGCTGGCGCTTCATCACTTCCCAGCTATGAGCATTTAGTTTTAAAATGCGATAACCATCAGTTGTCTCATCAACTAGACCTTGATGTAAGAGCGATCGCCCTAACATCTTCCACTCTTCTACACTTTTATCTTTTCCTATACCATAAGTTGACAATAAATGATGACCATATTGCTCAATTTTCTTTCGACCAGAGCCACGTAAAACATCAATAATGTGATTCATTCCAAAGCGTTCTTGACAACGAGCAACACAAGATAAAAACTTCATTGCCTCAATTGTCCAATCTTCCTCTGGTTTAGGATCGCGACAATTATCACAATTATCACAATTACCTGCAAACCGCTCTCCAAAATAGCTTAATTGAATCTTGCGACGGCAGTCTGTCCCTTCTGCATAATCAATCATTTTTTGCAGTTGTTGACGTGCAACTCGCTGCTCTTGAGGGTCGTTTTTTTGCTCAATTAAATAATCAATAATTCGCAAATCAGCCGTACCAAATAATAGTGTACAACGCGCAGGTTCCCCATCTCTACCAGCACGTCCAGATTCTTGATAATAACCTTCTAAATTACGAGGTAAATCATAATGAATTACAAACCGCACATCTGGTTTATTAATACCCATACCAAAAGCAATCGTAGCTACCATTACCTGCACATCATCTCGAATAAAACGAGTTTGATTATACGCTCGTTGTTCGTCAGTCATTCCCGCATGATATGGTAGGGCAGATATACCTTCTTTCTGTAGCCTAAAAGCGACTTCATCTACCTTACGGCGACTAAGGCAATAAATAATACCTGACCCTTCATACTGACGAATTAGTTTTAATAGCTGAAGATATGCTTGTTTTTGTTTAAGTTGTACTTCGTAATAAAGATTTGGGCGGTTAAAACTAGAAATATGAATACTTGGTTGTCTTAAAGCTAACTGTTGAATAATATCTTCACGCACCCGTTTAGTAGCAGTTGCAGTTAAAGCAAATATTGGTACATCTTGATAGCGTTGTCGTAACTGTTTTAATTGTCTATATTCTGGACGAAAATCATGTCCCCACTGAGAAACGCAGTGTGCTTCATCAATAGCAAAAGCAGAAATACCAACTTGGCGCTGTACCTGTTCCAAAAATAGAATAAATTTATCTGTTAATAAACGTTCTGGAGCAACGTAGAGAATTTTAATCTTGCCATTTAGAATACCAACTTCGCGCGATCGCACATCTGCCCAATCTACAGTGCTATTCAAAAATGTCGCACCAATACCATTATCTAACAACGCTTCCACCTGATCTTGCATTAACGAAATCAGGGGCGACACCACCACAGTTAAACCAGATTTAAGCAGTGCAGGTAATTGGAAACACAAGGACTTACCGCCACCTGTGGGCATTAAAATCAGTAAATCGCGCTTTTCCAACGCTTCTTCTACAATTTGGCGCTGTCCTAGTCGGAAATTATCGTATCCAAAGTAGTGTTTAAGTGCCTGTTCTAGAGACGCAAGCTGGGGCATAGTCACGGAAGTTAATTTGAAAGGAAGCACAGATACAAACAATGTTGCCACAGATAGATTTTTAATAGCTGATCTGTCTGGAGTCAGCAGTTTCCTACCATAATAGGACTTGTAAAGTTTTCATTCGCTGGGTGACTTATGCCGAAAGCAATCTGGAATGGTACTGTTTTAGCCGAGAGCGATCGCTGTATAGTCGTTGAAGGCAATCAATATTTCCCACCCGATGCCATCAACAAGCAGTATTTCCAAGAAAGTAACACCCACACTAGCTGTCCTTGGAAAGGTCTTGCCAGTTATTACAGCATTGAAGTAGATGGTCAAGTAAATAAAGATGCTGCCTGGTACTATCCCCAAGCTAAAGACAAAGCTAAAAACATTGAAGGCTATATCGCTTTCTGGAAAGGCGTTAAAGTCGAAGCTTAGGTTAGAACAATTAGAAAGTAAGCAATTAAACTCACATCTTGCACCATTGTCACAACCTCCAAACCTGATGCGAATGTAGAGACGTACCACGGTACGTCTCTACAAGGTTTCAAGGGTTAGCACCTTTCATTTTGTGTCCAAGTCTCATAATTTCCTACTTTGGCACAATGGTAATCAACTTTTAGAGCTTGTACCATTTTGCCACTGGCTAAAATTGATGTTATGACTATTCTTACAACTGAACAAATAGCTGAGTTTCGCGATCAATTAGCAAATTATCCTGATGCTTTTAAGGCACTGCAAGTAATTGCAGACTGTGAAGGAGATTTAGAAGATGCCGCTATGGTAATAGCGATTCGAGTTGGACAGCAACCAGATACAGCTAATGCACTCTGGTTAGATAGTTTAGCTAAAAAATGTCGTGCCGTCATTTGCCAGCAAGAATTTAGAAATGACATGGTAAATGGGAATTTTTCCGCTATTGTTGAATATCTCATCAACACAAAAATTTGTCATCCACTTTTAGTAACTCCTGTTTTGCTGTATGTATTTCAACAAGGAGTAAACAAATTTTGTCAGTCTCTTGATGAAGTAACTGAGAACCTATTGCAAAAATAACAAAACTTACGCATTTCAACAGTAGCGCAGAGGGGCAGAGAGCAGGGAGCGGGGGAAAAAAACAAATTATTTTAGTTTATTTATTGCATAAATCATAAAACTTTTGTTGACATCTGCGTACCCTGCGGGAAGCGAAGTTTGCGCTATATCTGCGTCCATCTGCTTTAATCTACGTTCTAAAAAAACAAAGTTATGATTTTGGCAACCAGCTTAAACCTTGATTGTAAAACTCCGCCTGCTCCCTGCCTGATTCAAGCGATATCCGGCGGCAGTTTACTAGCTTTCGGGGTGCGGTATTGCTGTAACTGTGCCTGAATTAAATTTTGTAAATCTGCGCGACGTACTTCTGTACCAGATGCAAGATTACCTGGTGTTTCAAAAAAAACTAAACTATCAACTGTCTCCATTGCAACTAGCTGGAATAAAATATGAGTAACCGGAATTTGGACAGCTATTAGCTGTGGTGTCATCGTCTGAAAACTTTTAGCATCTGTGAGTGTGGGAAAGGCATAAACAACATTTTTCTCAACATCGGGTTGAGCGCGGTTGCTGAGTGTGGTCATTACCCACCCTTGGTCAGGTGTTTGGGAAATAAAATATTCTAAATGTCGCAGTTGAGTTGCTAGTTGTTTTAGTATAGGTGCGATCGCAGCCATCAGTTCCGGTGTGCCATCTTGGGGAGCATTATTTATCAGGTATTGTATCTGTTTATCTAAATTCATCTTGACGATTATTTATTTCTGTGGTAATAACATTAAGCAAAATTAACTTCACTCAGATTAAGTTAGCTAAACTTATTGCCATTTTTTTATTAGTTACTGAAACCAGGTGTGCCAGTGTAGACATAGATTCTAACTACTTTTTGGACTAATCCCCAGTAATGCTGAGATTGGGTTGATCAGTTAATTTAGATATAGATACCATCAAAAAGTCATAAGTTTAATTAAACTAGCTTGTCTCCTAGCTGAATTTATCTATCAGCGAATAAAAGTTAGTTAAATTAATGACAGATTAACAATTATCACTATAGGAAAAATCTATCTGCGCGTGGAGGAAATCTTTCAACTGCTATTTACCGAACTCCAGCGAGCAACTCGTGCCACAGCCGAAAACTGTCGCGAGGTAGCGGAGCGCATAGCCAACGAAGTCGCCCGCATCTGCAATGAAAGTAAGCGCATTCAAGCTTCTGGAGATGTAGACACCTGGGCAAACAGTTTAGCTCGCCATCGCCTCCAGCAGTGTTTGCACTACTACCAGTTGGGATCGCACCAAGGGCGAGTGGACTTACATAGTACATTAAGTGCTATAATATACCGCTATATTACTCCCAGTGGTAGTCCCCAAAATTACCAAGCTCGTTTGGGCTTGATTGAAGATTTTTTACAAGGATTTTATGCCGAAGCCTTAAATGCTTTTCGGAGGGAAGCTCAGTTAGATGCCCGTTATCGTCCCCAGAGTTTATTAGATCTGGCAGAATATATGGCTTTCACGGAGCGTTATGGCAAACGTCGCATCCCTTTACCTGGTAATCGTAGCCAGCAGTTGATTATTTTACGCGCCCAAACTTTTTCTCAGCAGCAACCTCCAGAAACTTCTGTAGATATGGAACAAGCTGCGGAAGGATCATCACTAGATGCTGATTATAGTCGGAGTGACGGCGCGATGCAGCAGGTAAGGGAGATGATGGTTGCTAATAATGAACCCGAAGCAACAGAAGCAAGTCTGCGGGATACAGTCATTAAAGAATTAATGGCTTATTTAGAAGAAAACCAGCAAAATGATTGTGCTGACTACTTCGCTTTGCGTCTACAAGATCTTTCTACCAATGAAATTGAAGAAATATTAAATATAACCCCTCGCGAGCGAGATTACTTACAGCAGCGCTTTAAATATCATTTGATTAGGTTTGCGCTTTCCCACCGTTGGGAACTGGTTCACCAGTGGTTAGAAGCAGATTTAGAAAAAAACTTGGGTTTAACTCCGCAACAATGGCAGAATTTTCAAACAAAAATTAGCGCCGAACAGTTGAAATTACTACAGCTAAAACAACAAAGTGTATCTAATGTAGAAATTGGAAAAGCGTTAAATTGCACAGTTAACCAAGTAGAAAAACGCTGGTTTAAGCTACTAGAACAAGCTTGGGAGATTCGCAATCGTTCATTATCCGGATCAGGTGCATCGAAGGATGAATAGTGACATGGATAACTACTCAGAAGACTTATACAGCCGCTTCATGGCTTGGCTGCAACAGGATTCTGTCCCCAGTGCCACCAATACGACAGATGGCAGCGACAACGATGCCATTGGCGCGGATTGGGAAATGGATGATTTAGACCCATTGGAAATGGATGACTTGAATATTGTCACGAGCATTGATGAAGCGACACCAAGTCGTCAAGCAAGTACGGGTAGGAGGAACGAAAATACTAACTCAGCCACCCCGTCCACAGCCAAGTTCATGGTGGGTTTGAAAGGAGAGATACCAACCGTGCAAAATCGTTACCATGCGCTACTCAAGCGCCGATTACAAACAGAGATTGAAAGTCACCCGCCGCGATTTCCTTGGGAAACGCAAATTTATGACTATGAAACTGAATCTTATGACAGTGTAGCAAATACAGCAGTTCCCCGACAGCACTGGCTACTACCCCAGATCGAGCAGCTAAATTTGCCTGTTTCTCTACCAGAAACGGCGTTAGCACAATTACTTGAAGCTTGTACAGCCGCAGTGCAATCACCGCTAAAACCAGGAGCGAAGATGGTAAAAGCTGTGGGCAGTTTGTTTCCCCAAGCTCAGGCAGATCTAAATGAATTAGCTGGGTTAGTGCTATTATACCCAACGCGATCGCCACAAGCAGAGCAACTGTTTACTAACGATTACGAAACAGCTACGACTACTCAGCAGGTTGCTCTGTCTTTATTAGCAGCTAAGGAAATTATCAATGCTTTAACGCTATCAGTTTCACCAAATCAAATACTAGAAAAGCAATGGCAAACTGAAGAAGGGCAAATCACTATTCAGGTGGAATATAAATTACAGAGTCAGGGTTCTCAGCTAAAAGTTAACAGCCGTTTACCCAGAGGTGGCAGTTTAACACTGCAAGCAGATCAGGCATCGGCAACAGCACAGCGCACTTATTCAGGCAATTTGAGTATAGAAGTATTTGATTTGCAACCCAAGAACACTTATCCTTTGGAAATTCGCTTATCTGAGTTAGATCACAAACCATTGATTTTTGCGATCGCAATTAGCGATTAGCTTCTGGGAAAGTGGCAATTAGTAGTTAGCTGAGATCTGCATACAGTTTGCAAATGTTAAATTAGGCTGTAGATGGCGATCGCAAGTTTGCTTTTAGCGATTAGCTGAGATCTGAACACAGCTTGCAAATGTTAAATTAGGCTGTAGATGGCGATCGCTAACTAAATCAATAGCTATCAGACTTACGCAACATTTTTAGGGTTATTTGACGCTAACTTTTAGTTTGATTTTGCGTGAGTCCTGAGCTAATTGCTAATCACTAGAAGCTACGAATATGTCTAACCCTTCAGGAACCAGGCAACGCCGACATCTACCCGCTTTTAATCAGTTTTGGCAGAATCTGGAAGAAACGCCCCTTAGCCAGATAGAGAACTCCCTATGGCTGCGTGTATTTGTACAAGCTTTGGTAGCGGTAGGGATTATCGCCACAGATGTGGCGGCGGAAACGCAGATGAGTTTGTGGGCTGTACCCCTAAGTATTGTTGGTGCAACTTGGAGTTGGCATCGCAGGCAGTCTCGCAATATCCCAGTTAAGTTTTTGCTTGCTATTGGAATGCTGTTAGCAACGGCAGATTTTTTCCGTAACTTAATTGGTAATCTCAACGATACAAGGTTAGTGCTGGCACAGTTGTTGATTCAACTGCAAGTTTTGCATAGCTTTGATCTGCCCCGTCGTAAAGATTTGGGGTATTCGATGGTAATTGGATTAATTTTATTAGGTGTTGCGGGTACTGTTAGTGAAACTTTAACTTTTGCGCCTTTATTAATAGTATTTTTAGCGATCGCACTACCAGTTTTAGTGTTAGATTACCGTTCCCGTTTAGGACTTGTTGATAATGCTAAAAGCAAGTCACGCATACACATACCTGCTTTGGCGGCTAACTTATCTTGGCGACGGTTAAGCATCTTTTTCTTAATCATTTTGGCGCTGGGGTTAAGTATTTTTGCTTTGATGCCGAGAGTTCCAGGATATAAACTGCGGACGTTACCAGTGAGTGCGCCTATCCAAGTTGAAGGCAAGTTAAATGGCAGCGAGATTGTTAACCCAGGTTATGTCAGGGGACGCAGAGGCACAGGTCAGGCTGGAGGGCAAGGTGTTGGCACTGGTAATGGTTATGACCAAGATAAAACTGAAGGCAAAGGCGAATTAGATTCCACTTTCTACTATGGTTTTGGGAATAAGATTAACCAAAATTTGCGGGGTGAATTAAAGCAACAAGTAGTGATGCGAGTTCGCTCTCAATCACCTGGTTTTTGGCGAGTGCAAGCATTCGATAAATATACAGGTCAGGGTTGGGAAGTTTCCCGTAGTAAGGATGTACAAAAAATTGAGCGCCCTAGTTGGTCGTATCAATTTATGCTGCCACTTTCAGGAATATTCAATCGTAGTCAAGAGGTGATTCAAAGTTACACGGTAGTATCTGAATTACCAAATTTAATTCCGGTTTTAGCTAATCCCACAGAAGTTTATTTCCCGACAGAAGAGATATCTATTGATAAGGAAAACGGGTTGCGATCGCCTGTACCTTTAACAGAAGGTACTACTTATAGTGTGATTTCCCAAGTACCATATCGCGATCGCACTGCTTTGGGCAAGGCTTCAACTAAATACTCAGAAAGAATCACTAATTACTATCTACAAGTTCCGCCGAAAATTGCAGATAAGGTACGAAAACATACTGAAGAAATTTTAGCGCGATCGCCTAAACCGCTTACCTCTCCTTACGAGAAAGCACTCTACCTAACTCAGTATGTCAAGCAGCGTTACACTTTGCCGAAAGATCCTTTCGGGCTGCCATTTTTGGAGGATAACGAAGACTTAGTTGAAGCGTTTTTGTTTAAATACAAAGAAGGTTATCCTGACCAATTCTCAACTGCATTAACTGTGATGTTGCGTTCAATTGGGATTCCAGCGCGGTTGGTGGTTGGTTTTGGGGAAGGGCAATTTAATCCGTTTACAGGGTTTCATGTTGTCAGCAATACTGATGCTTTTGCGATGACGGAGGTTTATTTCCCTAGATTTGGTTGGTTTACTTTTGATCCTATTCCAGGGCATCCATTAATTCCACCTTCAGTAGAAGAAGACCAAACGTTTAGTGTTTTACAACAGTTTTGGAAATGGGTTGCAGGTTGGCTACCATCACCTGTTAATAGTTTTATCAGTAGAGCATTTGAATTTATTGCTCGTGGGATAGTTGGTGCGATCGCCTGGTTTTTTGCGTTATTTTCTAAAGGCTGGGTAGGCTTATTTACAGCTTTAATTACCTCTATTGCTTTGGGCTTTCTTGGTTGGTTAGGTTGGGAACAGTTTAAGACGTGGCGTTACCGTCGTTGGTTAAATAAGTTACCAGCAATGGAAAGTATTTATCAGCAAATGTTGAATACTTTAGCTACTCAAGGTTTTCGTAAGCATCCAGCACAAACACCTTTAGAATATGCTCAAGTATCCAGAAGTCATCATCCATCTGTAACTGCTGATGCGATTAATGATATTTCCAACGCCTATGTTAGTTGGCGTTATGGTGGTGAACAACAAAATACTGATTGGTTGCAGCAACGTTTGCAGGAATTAATTAAAAGTATTCAGCCATCTGTAGTTAATAATCAGCTACTTAGAAGATGGAAGGGTAGAAGAAGCGATCGCACTTTAGCGTAACCCCACTCCCAGCCCCTCCCTTGTGAACGGGAGGGGCGTTTTGTTTAGATAAAAGGTTCAAATTTTTATTGATTTTCTAAAACCCAACGGCTGAATAATTCCACAGAAATGCGCCAATAAGTATCAATTTCTGGAATAACCCTCTTTTATCACTATTCAGAAAGTAAAATCGTTTCTAATTCTTGAAATCAACATATTGCATACATTTCAGCCTTTATTTTCTAAAGGATTCTGTCTTTTTTATCAGAAAAGACAGAATCCTTTCATACCAATAGTTTCAGAATATACTCTGAAAAAAGTGACAAAAGAGGGATAACATCATGGCGTTTGGTGATAACTCTGTAAATCGCCGTCCAGTGACCAGATAAATACTTCACTCATTGGAAAGCGTTTACACGATTTATTAAATTCTTCAATGATGCTGAGATCGCCGAAGCTTGTTCCTTCCTGCTTATCAGGAGCTTTGTTTCTGCCAGCCAAATCGGGGAACTGGTCAATCCACAGCAATATCTCTTTCGTATTCGGAAATAGGGTAGGCGACCAGGGGGCTTCGCCTGTGAATGCTTCTTTAACTGCTTTAACAAAACGTAGGGCTGTTTCCCTTCGCATTGTGCCGTCCCCGTTCTGGGCAATGTGATTGCCTGTTTCGATTATTGTCGCCATAGGCAACAGAAAAGTACAGCCAGATTGAGCATAGGTCTGAAAATCTTCGAGAACTGATGCTCTATGCTGATTACAGTACGGAACGTTGAGTAAGTTCAGGAATATGCTGGTATCAATTAGGCAAATACTACTCATTGCCGTATTCCTGCAAACGAGACAGCCATGCCAAAGCTTGCTGTTTTCTATCTTCAGGTGTGTGTGGCGACTTAACGAACCGATCCACTACCCCAGCAGTTACAAGTTGTCCGAGTGGTCCTTGTGATATCAGACTGGGGAAGTCGTACATATCTCCAAGCCTGACAAGGCGGCTATTTCCTTTATTTCCTTCCGTTGGATCACGAAAACAAAACACAACATCTTTGAGAGCTTCATCGGGTAAGGCATCCATTAGGGCTGGGTTGTGGGTAGAAAGCAGCACTCGTAAATTACGCCGCTCGGCAATATCCCTGATACTGGCGAGTAGATGCTTGGCGCGGTTAGGATGAACGCCGTTGTCGATTTCTTCGATCACGACTAAACTACCTTCCGTAGCCGATAACATAGCAGCCGCGATCGCCAACACCCGCAAAGTACCATCGGATAATAATGCTGCCTCACAAGAGCGACGGTTATCGCCAAATGTTTCTGCTAGTCGCACCATGACTTCATCTCGTGGACCAACAAGGAAATCTAGTCCATCTATAGCCTGTTCTGGTAAACTCTGAATAAAGTTGAGAATTGCCTGTTGATTTTCGGCTTGGTTCTCCCACAAGCGATACAGAACGCTGGAAAGATTAGTACCATCTTCTTGTAATCGCTTATCAGATTTGAAACTGTACTCGCGCATTTTAGCGGGAACAGGATCTAGAAACAGGATGTTCTGTAAGACTCGTTGATATTCGCGGACAGTCTCAGGAATAATCTTTTGGGAGTTGGTGTGCTTGGCATTAAAAAGGGCAGGGCTATCTAATTGGACAAATATAGCCATTTGATCACTGCACGTTACTCTTGGCTTTTTACTCCCCCTTGTAAAGTTGTTATACATCACACCAACATCAGTCCCTACGCCTTGTGAAGGCTGATCTAGGTCATATAGCGCTACGGGACTTGTCGAGCCAACGATTCGCTCACTACTGATGTGAAGTTCTCCATCACGCACATTGAGAGTTATATCGAGTTGGTTCCATTCTGTTAAGTCCGAACGGCAACCAATGGTAAAACTTGATTCTCCCCGATGGCACAAATCATTTACTCGACCGCGTACAACGCGCTCTGCATTATTCACAGCATATTGAATACTGGAAAGTTTTTGTCCTTGTGCCAGCCATGACAAAAAGCGCAAACCTTCAAGGGCGTTACTTTTGCCTGCGGCATTGGCTCCGATTAGTACAGTTAGCGATCCCAGGGGCAATCGGCTTGTACTGTAACTTTTAAAGTTGGCGAGGGTAAATTCGGTTAGCATGGCGTTCAGCTTTGCCCTAAGTCAGAACTTTTGTCTTAACCAATCTAGAAATACAACATTTTTAAGGCATTTACTAACTTGAAATTGTATAAAAATAATTTTGCTAGGGAATAGCTTAATTTTGATTAAATAAATCAAAACATTATAATAGCAAACAATTGAATTTAAAATAATTACAATTTTAAATTATTTGTGCCTGGGTAATTTAGTACCCATTTCAGTTAAAGCTGAAACAAATAAGTAGATAATCAGTAAACCTACTCCCGCAAAGAACAAAACTATATCTTTATCCATAGATTAATTATTTTACCTTAACACTACTTGATTTACAAATTGCTCTATCTCCATCTAGCAGCCTCACAAAATTATTTCTTCCAGGGTAATTTAGTACCCATTTCAGTTAAAGCTGAAATAAATAAGTAGATAATCAAGAAAGCTACTCCAGCTAAGAACAAAACTAAATCTTTATCCATAGATTAATTATTTTACGTTGACGCTGATAAAAATAATATTAAATCGGTTTGATTACACACACAATGTAGAGACGTTGTATGCAATGTCTCTACAGACTTCTACTAATTAGCGGTTGACTGTACTCATATCAGGATAGCGATCGCCTGCTGCTACTCCTTTAGGTGCAAGTTGCTCAATCCGACTTAATTCTTCTTGCGTCAGACTAATCTCAGTAGCACCAATATTTTCTTCTAAATAAGTGCGGCGCTTAGTACCAGGAATAGGAACAATATCTTCTCCTTGCGCTAACAACCACGCTAAAGCTAACTGACTAGCAGTAACGCCTTTTTCCGATGCGATCGCATTTACCTGTTCTACCAGTTCCAAATTCTTGTTGAAATTCTCACCCTGGAACCGAGGCGAAAATCTGCGGTAATCATCTTGTGCTAAATCATCAATACTTTTAATCGCTCCAGATAAAAACCCACGTCCCAAAGGACTATAAGGAACAAATCCAATCCCTAACTCCCGTACTGTGGGCAAAATTTCATCTTCTGGATCGCGAGTCCACAGCGAATACTCAGTTTGCAATGCTGTAATTGGGTGAACTCCATAAGCGCGGCGAATCGTATCAGGTGCAGCTTCAGAAATGCCGATATAGCGCACTTTACCTTGTTTTACCAACTCTGCCATTGCACCAACTGTGTCTTCAATTGGCACATTAGGATCAACGCGATGGAGATAGTAAAGGTCAATTACATCAACTCCCAATCTTTGCAACGAACCATCGCAAGCTTGATGCACATACTCTGGTTTACCGTTAACTCCTCCAAAACCCCCCTCTGGTGTGCGAACTATACCAAACTTAGTTGCTAAAATTATTTGATCGCGACGATCTTTGATTGCTTTACCTACTAATTGTTCATTAGTATGGGGGCCATACATATCGGCGGTATCAAGGAAAGTTACACCATTATCTATTGCATGGTGAATAGTTGCGATCGCTTCTTCTTCATCCCTACCACCATAAAAGTCAGACATCCCCATGCAACCAAGTCCGAGTTCTGAAACTTCTAGTCCTTGATTCCCAAGTTTCCGTGTTTTCATTGTTTTGATCCTGAGTTGTGATTAGTCAAACAGATTTTTAATTTTTAGAAAACGTTAATTAAGTTTTTTACACTATCTGTATTGCAGGTATCTCGTCCACGTATGATTTTATGTAAATTCTAACTAAATTGCTCCTTACAGAACTTACGCATTTTAATGATAAGTTAATAGTTTGGGGGCTGTGGACAGGTGTTGACGTGAGCTAGTCCAATTATTCCTTTAGCAGTATCTTCTTGTTTGAAACAATGCAATAAAATATATATTTATGATTTTAAAAAGAACTAATTTTTAAATAAATACCAAGAAAATTTAGTTATTCTAATTCGCTATATAATTATGTGCTGTTTTATCTAATAAAGATCAGAGTAGTTCATTAAAAGTATGATTTGTGAATTGTGTGAAAGAGATGTTGAACGTTTAACGGTTCATCATTTAATCCCTAGACAAAAAACCAAACGTAAGAAGCTAGATAGTGGCCCAACAACTAATATCTGTTCTGCTTGCCATCGACAAATACATAATTTGTTTAAAAATACACAATTAGCACAAGAGTTAAATACCTTAGAAAAACTTAAGCAAGATCCTGAAATGGCAAAGTTTTTATCTTGGGTTAAAAAGCAAGATCCAGGTAAACGAGTTAAAATATATAGCCAACGGTATTAAGTTATCAGTGAACAGTAACCAGTACTAGCACCGTTAAAAATTATTAAATCTTATTGAACTATTAACACTGATTTAACAGGACGTTTAACCAAATTTCCTCTAGTCTTCACTTTGCCGTAAAATGTCTTCCCTCTAAAGTAAAGAGATGAAGAACTACCCCCATCTAAATTCATCGCTTTCTTCACACCTAAAGATTTCATAAAAGTAGCCAACCCTGTTAAAGACATCCCAGATTTATTAGGATATTCCGGCTTTTGAGCTACCATTACTAAAACAATACTGCCATCATCGGTAATCCCAACAGCACTTCTAGCATTAGGTTGATTACTTCCAAGGCTATCTCTAATAACTTTCCCGTTGACTATATCTAAAAAACCTTCTTGAATTAAAGGTAGCGTAATATCTTTTTCTAAAGGCAATAAACGAGAACCACCGCCTAAAACATCAACTAAGCGGCAATTTGCCAATTTCGGATCTTGGTGTAAGGCAATATCATAACGCAGGTTTGATCCACAAACATAGCCTCTAAATTCTGTTCGATTGAGGATTTTATTTAGATAAGGAGTTAACTGAGGATTATTCATCAATCGCTCATTTAATCTGGGATTTCCAACTAATAATCCTTGTTGAACAACAATAGAAGTAGATTTCTGGTTTTGTGGGTCAAAAAAACCACCATTCAAAACTGCGATCGCACCGTTATTTTTAGCAAACTCTTCTACAGTATTTAAAGATGGAGATATTGCAGTCGTTATTGAAAAACGATTTTGAGCAGGAATGCGGATAACGTGAATTAAACTTGAAGCCAGGGAATAAGAGTTATATTGCAGATTTTGGCGTGGTGGTAGTACAGAGTCAGAAGGTGCAGCTATCGGATGGCGATCGCGACTTAAAAATAGCATTGTCCCAATAAGTGAAACTGATATAGTCGCAATCAGCAGCCAAAGTTTTCTCACTCCTTACTCCTCCCTCCTCCCTCCTCAGTTCTTCAAAGCTACTTGCTTAATTGGTTCAAGTAAATCTATTGACAAATGCAACATATTAAGAGTGGTTCCTTCAACACCACTAGGGGAAGGCCCATGATAGTCACTACCACCAGTCATCAATAACCCATACTCAGCACATAAACGTTCTAAATTTTCAATTTGCGATCGCGTATGAGTAGGGTGATAAACCTCAACTCCTATTAACCCTGCATCCACCATCTCTTTAAGAACATCCTCAACCTTTCCACCCTTAAATAGATAAGGATGCGCCCAAACTGGGACTGCACCACAACTGCGTAACAAATCAATTCCTTCAACAATAGAAAACTTTTCGTAATCTACATAAGCAGGTCGATCATCACCCAACCAACGCTCAAAAGCTTCCTGTTGCGATTTTACATAACCTGCATTTACTAATGCTCTAGCAATATGGGGACGACCTGGAGCCATCCCTTCACCCAAAGTTGGTAACTCAACCGGATACCCCAGCGCCGCTAATTTTTCTACCATCATCCTAGCGCGGCGAAAACGCCCTTCTATTCTTTCACCTAGAGGAGTACTAAGTAACTCAGGATTAGGATAAAAGCCGAGAATATGTAAAGAGCGGTCGTTGTGGACAGTACTTAATTCAATTCCAGGGATAATTTCTATATTATGTGGTTGAGCGGCGGCGATCGCTTCATCCCACCCAGAAATAGTATCGTGGTCAGTAATAGCAAGAGCGCGTACACCTTTATCAACCGCCGCAGCAACCAGTTGTTGTGGTGTGAGAGTACCGTCTGAATAAGTTGTATGGCAATGGAGTTCTAGCATATTTCAATTATGAACTCCCAGCAAACAAAATATCTACTAAAACCCTTGTAGAGACGCGTGCGCGTCTCTACATTTCGCGGGCAAGATGCCCACCTATCCTTATGCGTAAATCCTGAAAAGATTAAAAACCGTAAGAAACTCCCACGGACAGTACAGGATATACACTCAAACCATTCAAATCATCCTCTAAATCTTTCCTTTCCTTTTCAATCTCAGCCGCTAGTTGTTGGTTTGCATCCTGATTAGTAGCCCTCAATTCTACCTCTGGCGAACCAGCAAAAAGCACACCCAAGTCTAACGAAAAACCTAATCCTTGCCGTCTAACTGGATTACCAAAACCAATGCCTAAATATGGTGCAATGCTATTGGGAAATGACGCTTTAGCCTTCAACTGACCAACTTCTTGAGAAGTGAACGTTTGATCCCCGATTTGAAATTCTCCGTTTTCCCTCGGTCTGCCTTTCGCATCAATACGATTATCTTGATAAGCTAAACCGCCTGTCACCCTCAAACCACCTCCACCAAATGGATAGAAGTCAGCCAGTCCAGTTACACTAAACAAAGAGAAAGTACTATTGTAATAAATATCATTCTGAGTACCATCAATTCCAAACCCAAGCCCATTAACTCCCAGTCTGGCGTTTAAATTATTAGAAATTCCTTTAGTGATCTCCACTCCCGCCCCCAACGTACCAACTTTACCTGTAACGGCAAATCCACCCCCAGGTCTTGCTGTTGTTGGTTGTGTTATTACAGGTTGGGTGGGTTGAGTACCTGGTTGAGTACCTGGTTGATAGCCTCTGCATCGAGAGTTCAGGGGGAATGAGGTACACAGAGCATCCAAGTCAATTGGAACAGCAGCAAGCAGTTCTGCTTCTGTCTTAGTTTTAACTACAGCTTGTTCTTTCCGTGGTTGTAAATCTGTAGCTTGATAGGAAATATTGCTTGTTTGGGGCGCGTTATTGCTAGAGATGCTGTTTAATTCTGCTGTTGTTTGGCTCTTAGGAGATGCTGACTCATTTAAGCTGATAGTAGATTCTGTAGTGCTACTAGCAGTGGTAACTGCCTCTTTAGTTTCTATACTGGGCGAATTTGTAGCAATTTTAGACTCCTCATCTACCTGCGCGACAGTCTCAAGATTCGCTTCAACTGCACGAATTTGCTGAGGGATAGTGGCACTCAGTAGCAGATTGGTAGCAACTCCCAAGCTCAATAGACCAAATTTTGAGTAATCTAAAATGTTTAGCATTTGTTAGCTATGTTGGTTTTTTCATTCATAGTTTCACATGATTGTACTACAGGAAGACTTAATAAAAAACCGCTATCTTTTAATTACAAATGATTGATACTATTATGGGTTATCAATTTTGTAAATAGGGACTTGATTGCTATTCAAATATCGCGCACGAGTTAGTGTAATGATCTGATTTTACTTGATAAATCCAACTTTATCTTTCATACAGCCTGGAATTTTTGTATTCTAGATCGCACAAACGTATTTAAGTAAAATTTTGCTGATTGACTGCACCCAGATCGTCTTGTTGATGATAATCAAAATGATCTTAACGATCTACCAATTCCAGCTTTAAAAAGTACCAAAATGACTCTCAAAGCAGTTTTGTTTAATTTTAATGGCGTTATTATTAATGATGAGCCAATTCACGAACAGCTAATTGACCAGATAGTGATAGCCGAGAATTTACGTCCTAAACCAGGGGACTTTCGGAAATTCTGCTTGGGAAGAAGCACAAGCGCCAGTCTAAAAGATTTGCTCAAAGATCGTGGTCGCTTTGTTACTGAAGATTACTTAACTAAACTGATTACCCAAAAAGCCCAAGATTACCAGCGCCAGTTGGAGACATTGGAAAAATTACCGATTTATCCTGGTTTGGAAGACTTAATTTTTAAATTGCGTGTAGCAAAGCTACCAATGGGTGTCGTTACTGGTGCAACAAGATCTGAAGTCGAAGTGGTGTTAAATCAAGTTAATCTAGCACAGCATTTTGATGTAATGGTGACTGGTGATGACTTAACAGCTAGTAAACCCGAACGCGATGGCTATCTCTTGGCTGTAGAAAGATTAAATCAATTACATCCTGAACTAAAGCTTCAGCCATCGGAGTGTCTAGCAATTGAAGATACCTTTGTGGGAATTAAAGCCGCCAAGCAAGCAGGTATACAAGTGGTGGGTGTAGCAAATAGTTACCCTTTCCATATGCTTCAGCGTCAAACCAACTGGACAGTAGATTATTTATCTGACTTAGAAGTAGAACGAGTGCAGCAAGTCTATTCACAGCAACAGCCGTCTGATACTTCCACAGGATTAATAAGCTAGTTGGTGATGTTTGTCAATCTCCTCAAGTTTCTAATTCTTTAAGAAAACGTTAAGTTCTTTTTCGTTTTATTAAGAAATTAGTAACTGTTGTGTCAGATTATGTTTTTCGCTGTCTAAGATATCGTGATCGGGTATGGTGAAATATAAAGGAATTGTTAAATAGTTAAGAGGTGACGTACTTATGTGCTACCACCAATAACATCAGTTTTGCTCAATTCCTGAGTTTCTTCTATGTAATTGCAACCAGGAGGTTTTATGAGTCCATCACTGCTGCGTCAGCTATGGGTCATGATCGAAAGTACGCAGGCTCATATCTTGTTGAAACTAGATGATGCCAGCTTGGTACAATGGCTGCTAAAGCAGCTAAATCAAGAACGATCGCTTAATTGCCAGGAAGTTGCTGTAGTTAGCAATTACATCCAATCCCGCATATCTCTAATTCGAGATTTGGCTTATGAGCGATAGTTGCTCTTCGATAGTATTTGAATAAGTTTTGCTACACTCAACATATTTAATAGTAGCGATCGCTCTCCACACCTCATATTTAATACAGCTATAGTCAGCCGAAATGCTCCCTTCTATGGCAAGGTTGAAAAATAGAGAGGAAAAGAGCAACTAATCGTTTTATGCAAACACTGCCAAATCCAACAACTTCCCAAGCCGCTTCTAATCTACTATCCACTGATACAACTATCCAAAGGCGCAAAACCCGTCCAGTAAAAGTGGGTAATATTACAATTGGCGGCGGCTACCCTGTGGTAGTGCAGTCAATGATTAATGAAGACACCTTAGATATAGATGGATCAGTAGCAGGGATTCGCCGCTTACACGAAATTGGCTGCGAAATTGTGCGTGTTACAGTTCCCAGTCTCGCCCACGCTAAGGCGTTAGCAGAAATCAAGCAAAAATTAACTGCTACTTACCAACCTGTACCCCTCGTTGCTGATGTCCATCACAACGGGATGAAAATAGCCCTAGAAGTTGCCAAGCACGTTGATAAAGTGCGGATTAATCCAGGGTTGTATGTATTTGAGAAGCCCAAAGCAGATAGAACTGAATACGCTCAAGCAGAATTTGATGAAATTGGCGAAAAAATTCGCGAAACTTTAGAACCATTAGTTGTTTCCTTACGCGATCAAGGCAAAGCCATGCGGATCGGCGTTAATCATGGTTCTCTGGCTGAACGGATGCTATTTAGTTACGGCGATACCCCAGAAGGGATGGTGGAATCGGCATTAGAATTTATTCGTATTTGTGAATCTCTAGATTTCCGCAACTTAATAATTTCTATGAAAGCCTCGCGTGTGCCTGTGATGCTTGCAGCATATCGTTTAATGGCACAGCGTATGGATGAATGCGGGATGGATTATCCCTTGCATTTGGGTGTCACCGAAGCAGGTGATGGTGAATATGGACGGATTAAGTCTACTGCTGGGATTGGCACATTATTAGCTGAAGGCATTGGCGATACTATCCGAGTGTCACTTACGGAAGCCCCAGAAAAAGAAATTCCTGTTTGCTACAGTATTTTGCAAGCATTAGGTTTGCGGAAGACAATGGTGGAGTATGTCGCCTGTCCTTCTTGCGGTCGCACTTTATTTAATTTAGAAGAAGTGCTGCATCAAGTGCGGGAAGCAACTAAGCACCTCACTGGTTTAGATATTGCGGTGATGGGTTGTATTGTCAATGGCCCTGGTGAAATGGCTGATGCTGACTACGGTTATGTAGGTAAACAACCTGGCTTCATTTCTTTATATCGTGGCAGAGAAGAAATCAAGAAAGTGCCAGAGTCTCAAGGTGTGGAAGAGTTAATTAATTTAATTAAAGGTGATGGTCGCTGGGTTGATCCTGAAGAAAGTTAAGATAAGTAGCGATCGCAGTTTAAGTCCTGAGTGTGATTTGTTTGCGCTCAAATTTGCGTACGATATATTAAATATGGACTTACGCAAAAAACCAGTGCGCTCAAGATGTTCGCACTATGTTAATTATAAATTTGGGGAACAATCTGTCTTGATCAAGACTCTACCCTAGAGACGATAGTGTTTTCCGGATTGCAACCCAATGTAACTGGATCTATATTGATATGCAGACTGCTAGCTAATATTGCCTATGCTAGAGTGAGCGTAATTCCTTGGCATTAGTTTCCCTGCGGCTCAGAAAAGGATCATGGTAATCACAAAACGTGGGCTAGTTCTCGGTGCAACAGCATTAGTGCTAACAACAGTTGGCGTTACTGGTGCTGGTATTCATTTGTCACAAGGTCAAGCTTTATTTCGCGAAAGCCCTAAAGAAATCGTTGATGAGGTATGGCAGATTATTGACCGCCAATATGTTGATGGCACTTTTAATCAAGTAGATTGGCGAGCAGTACGCAAAAAGTATCTGAGCCGTTCTTACAGCAGTAAGGAAGATGCTTATAAAGCAATTCGGGAAATGATCAAGCCCCTGGATGATCCCTATACCAGGTTCATGGATCCGAAACAGTTCAAGGATATGCAAATTGACACATCGGGGCAATTAACTGGTGTGGGTATTCAGTTGGCTCAAGATGAGAAGACGAAAAAGTTAGTAGTAATTGCTCCGATTGAAGATACACCAGCTTCTAAGGCAGGGATTTTAGCTAAGGACACTATCATCAAAATTGATGGTAAAAGTACCGAAGGTATGGATGTGAATCAGGCAGTACAACTGATTCGCGGGAAAGAGGGAACGCCAATTAATTTGACTATCCTCAGAGGCGATAAACAATTAGATTTTCCGCTGAAACGGGCAACAATTGCTGTTCATCCAGTACGCTATAGCAATCAAAAAGATGCACAATTGGGATCTGTTGGTTATATTCGGTTAAACCAATTTAGTACTAGCGCGCCATCTGAGATGCGTAATGCTATTAAAAATTTAGAACAACAAAGAGTAGCAGGCTATATTTTAGACTTGCGCTCTAACCCAGGAGGATTACTCTACGGCAGTATTGAAATTGCCAAAATGTGGTTAGAAGAGGGAGCGATTGTTTCGACAGTTAACCGAGATGGTGAAAGCGATCGCCAAGTAGCTAATCGTAGTGCCGTGACAGACAAACCTGTGGTGGTTTTGGTGGATGGTGGTTCAGCTAGTGCTAGCGAAATCCTTTCTGGGGCGCTGCAAGATAATAAACGTGCTTTATTAGTTGGTTCAAAAACGTTTGGTAAAGGTTTAGTACAATCAGTCAGACCACTAGGAGATGGTTCAGCATTGGCTGTAACAATTGCTAAGTACTTTACTCCTAGCGGACGCGATATTAACAAGTTAGGAATTAAGCCAGATGTGGTAGTTGATCTGACAGAGGAGCAAAAGAAAACTTTAAGTAGCGATCGCACCCAAGTTGGCACAGCAAATGATCCACAATATGCTAAAGCACTACAAGTGCTGAAGCAACAGATCGCTCAAAGAGGAAACAGCGCAGCCTCTACTACGAGCAAGTAGTTGGAGGCTTTGCTATGTGTAGGGGCGGGTTGGTAAAGCAAACCCGCGTATTTACAGATATCGCAGGTTAAACCCGCCCAAAAGCGAAAAGTCTAAACTGGTTGGCATTTACCAGCGCGGATCAAACCAACACGACGAGCGATCGCTTCTTCTTTTGAAGCCAATGGCCCCCATTGCTCCACAATACTTGTATCTTGATTCTCCCCTGCGATTTGTTCGTTGGGGAGAATTTCACAATGACCGTCTTGACGCTTGATAATGTACCACTTTTGTGATTTATCCATTGTTACCTCACGCTTAATTTTAAGCTAACGCACAAATAAGCTTGTACATTTTTAAATTAGAGAAAAGTTATCAAACCCTTTTCTCCTCTCTCCTCCCTCCTCTCTCCTCTCCCCATAAAACAGAAAACGAACGAAACACAACAGCTTATCTATTCGCAGGTGTTGCATCTGGTTGTAAAATCATTGGTAATCCTTGCTCACCACCTCCAAGAATGACAATTTTAGAGTTAGGCGATTGAGCTAGTTTTTCATTAGCTTCAATCATTTTTAATCTGAGAATTTGAGCGTTAAGACCTTGGGAAACAATCTTTTGGTAATCAGATAAACCTTTGGCTTCAATTCTCTTACGTTCTGCTTCTTGACGCTCTTTTTGTAAGACAAAAGCCATTTGCTGAGATTCCTGTTCTGCTTTCAGCTTTTGCTGAATTGCTGCTTGGACTGTCTCTGGTAAGACTACATTCCTCAATAAAGTTTCCTCTACAATAAAACCTAAAGATTTCAATTGTTGAGTAAGCTGTTGATCGAGTTGCTTGGCAACATCCTGACGTTTGCTGGAGTAAATGGCATTCGCTGGGTAGGTCGCAGTGATTTGACGAATAGTAGAGCGAAATCTAGAACTGAGAATATCTATCTCGCTAGTACCAATTTTTTGATAAAGTTCTACTGCTTTTTGCGGGTCAAGCTTGTACTGAAGGCTAACATCAAGATTAAGTTTTAAGCCTTCTTGAGATGTTGTATCTACATTTTCTTTGACATCTTTTAGGCGAGTTGAAAATTGTATTACCTTAGCAAATGGATTAACTAAGTGGACACCAGGAGCAAGGTAACCTTGGGAGACTTGACCAAAAGCATCTACAACGCCGACACTTCCAGTAGGAATCACGATTAGTGCTTTGGAGAGAGAGTAAAGTGTACCAATTATGGCTATCAATAAAGCGATCGCATTTAATGAAGAACGATTGCGATCGGTGGTCATCCCCAGACGGTTAGAATATACCAGAACTGCAATTAGGGCAGTAATTATAGAAACAATAAAATCCATAAAGTTATTTTCTCATGGAATAAGATTCAAGTTACATCAATAATTTACGCTTTGGGATAGTTTGACAAATTTAATAATTAAGTAAAAAAAGAATCTAGTTTAAAGGGTAATTAATTTTTGATTAAAATTTGATTAAATATTGTATATTTTTCAATCTTTAGATTGATTTACAAATTGCAACAAAATAGTTAGTAAATTTAACCTGTTCATAATCTTAACTTATAGCCCCTTAAACTTGAGCCGTTATGCTGTCATAAGCAAGCACTAAAAAGTAATTTTTAGAGTTAATTCTAAAGGGTTCAAGAACATGGCATTTATGCTTAAACGGGTATCATTATTAAGTGCGATCGCACTGGTAGCTAGCACATTAGGTGTACCGATCTCTCCAGTTCAATCTATAACTCCAGGTACCGTTCAAATTGATGGCTCCAGTACCGTTTATCCGATTACTGAAGCAGTTGCAGAAGAGTTTCAAAAAAAAGGTGGTGGCAGAGCTACAGTTGGTATTTCTGGAACTGGAGGCGGTTTCAAAAAGTTTTGTCGTAATGAAATAGATATTGCTGATGCTTCACGACCAATTCTTGCTAAAGAAATGGCGGCTTGTCGAGCGGCTGGTGTCCAATATATAGAATTACCAGTAGCTTATGATGCACTCACAGTTGTTGTAAACCGTCAAAGTCCGGTAAGTAATCTGACAACGGCTGAACTGAAGAAAATGTGGGAACCTACGGCTCAAGGTAGAGTTTCCAGATGGAATCAAGTACGTGCAGGATTGCCAAATGCGCCTTTAAGATTATATGGCGCTGGCCCCGATTCTGGTACTTTTGACTATTTCACCGAAGCCATTGTTGGTAAATCTAAATCAAGTCGGCGTGATTATACTCCTAGTGAAGACGACAACGTTTTAGTACAAGGTGTTGCTAGAGATAAGAATGCTTTAGGTTACTTTGGTTATGCCTATTACCGTGCTAATACCAACCGACTCAAAGCAGTCTCAATTAATGGAGTGCTACCTTCTGCTCAAACTGTAAGAAGTGGTAAGTATCAACCTTTATCCCGACCAATCTTTATTTATGTAAATGCTAAATCTCTTCAACGACCAGAAGTTAAGAAGTTTACAGAATATTACATGAACAATGCTAGTCGGTTATCAGCAGCAGTAGGATATGTAGCATTACCTGCAAATGGTTATGCTATAGCGAAACAACATTTGCAAAAGCGCAAAGTTGGTACAGTATTTGCTGGTGATGCGCCCGTAGGTTTAAGAATTGAGGCACTGCTACAGCGCGAAGCAAAATTCTAAAAGTGATTAGCTATCAGCTAAAACATCAAGCAGTAATTCTTTTAAGTAAGAAACTACTTTGTTAAAGCTGACGGCTGATATCAAGTTTGTTTAATCATTTACGCTCAATGTATGTTGGGTAGAAGGTAGCGTAGCGCAACCTTGATAAGGTGTTGGGTTGCGCTGCGCTTAACCCAACCTACAAATTATGAGTAATCAGCCGGACATGAGATGAATGCTAATTGCTAAAAGCTAATTGCTATTAACTAAATATGACTGAAACACAAATACAAGCATCCAGACCAGCACAGATATCGCCAAAAGTAATCCGTTCTTTACGGGAACAAGCGATTGAATTTGTGTTATTTCTTGCTGCATCTTCTTCGGTGGCAACTACGATCGCAATTCTGTATATTTTAGTTTCAGAATCTCTGAGCTTTTTTGGGCAAGTTCCATTATCAAAATTCCTAACTGATACAGAATGGAGTCCTTTATTTGAAGACCCTCGTTATGGAATTATGCCATTAGTAACAGCCACTTTAGTAACTACAGGCGTGGCTTTGTTCGTAGCAATACCATTGGGTACAATTGCCGCAATTTATCTCAGCGAATTTGCTCCATCTCGTTTACGAGAAATAATTAAGCCAATTTTGGAACTACTAGCAGGTATTCCGACAGTAGTTTATGGATACTTTGCACTGTTATTTGTTACGCCACTATTGCAACAAGTTTTTCCTGATTTAGCGGGATTTAATATGTTAAGTCCTGGGATAGTCATTGGGATTATGATTATTCCTTTTATTAGTTCTATTAGTGAAGATGCCATGAAGGCAGTGCCAGTATACTTGCGGGAAGGATCTTACGCAATGGGAGCAACACGGTTACAAACCGCTTTAAAAATAGTATTTCCTGCTGCTATTTCGGGAATTATTTCTGCTTATATTCTCGGAATTTCTCGCGCCGTTGGTGAAACAATGATTGTTGCCATTGCCGCCGGATTACAACCAAGTTTAACTTGGAATCCGATGGAACCTGCTGCTACTATTACTGCTTACATTGTGCAAGTAAGTTTGGGTGATTTGCCTCACGGCACTTTAGAGTATCAAACAATTTTTGCGGCTGGATTAACCCTGACATTAATTACTTTGTCGTTTAACGTTGTCGGATATTTTTTGAGTAAGCGCTATCGAGAAATTTACTAATTTAGTTCGTAGCTATCAGCATTGACTTGATCGGGTTATAAAATTTTGACTTCTAGGATTAATAGAATATAAATGGCAACAGTAGAGCAAATCCGAGCAATTGTATCTCGTAACAAAATAGGAAATGTAATTTTTACTATTATTGGCTTGTTGTCGATTTTAATAGCAGTGCTAACTCTTTTAGCATTAACAATTAAGTTAGCACTTGATGGTGCGCCCCGTCTGACTGAACACTTCTTTTTTTATTATCCTTCTCGTAATGCCGAAGAAGCCGGAATTTTAGCGGCTTGGGTAGGAACAGTGCTAGTAATGTTCGTGACTGGACTTGCAGCTATTCCCCTGGGCATATCTTCAGGTATATATTTAGAAGAGTATGCTAAAAAGAATTGGCTTGCTGCTCTAATCGAAATTAATGTCACCAATTTAGCAGGCGTACCATCAATTATTTATGGTCTTTTAGCTCTAGGTTTATTTGTTTATCAATTAAAGTTAGGCGAGAGTATTTTAGCCGCAGGTTTAACCTTAGCACTCTTAATATTACCAATAGTAATTGTTACCACTCGTGAAGCACTAAGGGCAATTCCTAATACTATGCGTGAAGCAGCTTATGCAATGGCTGCGACTAAATGGCAAGTAATTTGGGATCATCTTTTACCTTACTCGATTGGTAGTATTCTCACTGGTGTAATTATCGGTTTAGCCAGAGCAATTGGAGAAACAGCACCTCTAATTACTATTGGCGCACTGACATTTATTGCTTTTTTACCAGACTCTCCATTTAAAAGTGAATTTCCCTATATTTCTTGGAGTTGGTTGCAAGCACCCTTCACAGTTATGCCCATTCAAATGTTTAGTTGGGTTTCTCGCCCTGAACCAGAATTTCAGGTAAATGCAGCAGCAGCAGGCATAGTTTTAATTGGTATGACTATAGTCATGAATGGAATTGCTATTTTTCTGAGATATCATTTACGCAAAGGACTCAAATGGTAGAAAAAATATCGGAATCTAAGTTACCTAAAGTAAAAGTTAGACCTAAAGCAAAAGTAAAAAATTTGAATTTTTACTATCATGCTGTTCATGCCCTGAAAAATATCAATTTGATTGTAGCTGAACATAAGGTAACAGCATTAATTGGCCCTTCAGGGTGTGGTAAAACTACCTTTTTACGCTGTTTTAATCGGATGCACGATTTGTATCGTGGTAATCGTTATGAAGGAGAAATTTTACTAGATTCTAATCAAGTTAATATCCTTTCGCCTCAAGTAGATCCCATAGAAGTGCGGATGCGAATTAGCATGGTTTTTCAAAAACCTAATCCTTTTCCCAAGTCGATTTATGAAAATGTCGTCTATGGGTTGCGGGTGCGCGGTATATCAAAGCGTAGTATTTTAGATGAAAGGCTAGAGAAAGCTTTACGCAATGCGGCTTTATGGGATGAAGTCAAAGATCGTTTACATGACTTGGCGTTTAATCTTTCAGGTGGTCAACAGCAACGGTTGTGCATTGCACGTGCTCTAGCAACTGATCCTGAGATTATTCTGTTTGATGAGCCTACCTCAGCATTAGATCCCATTGCTACTAATAGTATTGAAGAATTAATTAGTCAGTTAAAAGAACAGGTAACAATCTTGATTGTGACTCACAATATGCAGCAAGCGGCGCGGATTTCTGACTATACAGCTTTTATGTATTTGGGTGAGATGGTGGAATTTAATCAAACGAATGTGATTTTTACTCAAGCTTTACAAAAAAAGACTCAAGATTATGTAAGTGGACGTTTTGGTTAATTAAAATTAGGACTTACGCCTAAAATCATACTTGAGGTCAGGGCGAGTTTATATATATCAATGGCTTGGAAGCATAGCCATGAATGTGCAACCCGCCCCTACAAGGGTTGATTTTACCGTTGTCTTGCGTAAGTCCTGATTCTGAATCCTGAATCCTGAATCCTAACTCCTAAGTTCTTCAATGATTACCGTTGCCGTTGGTTTTACCGTTACCGTTGCTGGTTGTTGCTAATACTTTCTCGGCAAGTTTGTCTGGAACTTCTTGTAGATGGTCAGGTTGCCAACTAAAGAAGCCAACACCCATTGTGAGCGATCGCAACTCTACAATAAAATCGTGCATCTCTGCTTGGGGTAAGTAAGCGGAAACTTGATCCCAACCTGTCCAATCTTCTTTGCGATCGTAACCGAGAATTTGTCCTCGACGACCACTCAGAAGTTGCAAAACTTTTGAAGTAAATTCATTAGGAGCGCATACTTTTACTGAGATAATTGGCTCTAACAATGTTGGTTGACATTGAGACATCCCAGTTTGCATAGCTAGACGGGCAGCATTTTTAAATGCTTGTTCGGAACTATCTACTGTGTGATAGGAACCGTTGGTTAACGTTACCGCCACATCCACAACTGGAAACCCTAATGGCCCATGTGCTAAATACTCCCGCACACCGACTTCTACACCTGGGATATACTGCCTTGGCACTACTCCGCCAACAATTTTTTCATCAAAGTTAAAGCCTTGACCACGTTCTAACGGTTTGATATCAAGGTAAACATCTCCAAATTGTCCATGACCACCGCTTTGATGTTTATAACGTCCATGCACTGATGCGGCTGGTTTGCGGATGGTTTCTTTGTAGGGGACTTGCGGTAAATGAGTTGTCATGGGCAAGTTGTATTTGCGTCGTAGCCGATCTAATGCTACTTGCAGATGAATTTCCCCTTGACCCCAAAGGATAACTTCGTGGGTGTCGCCGTGTTGTTCCCACGCTAGGGAAGGATCTTCTTCTAAAAGTTTAGTAATTGCACTACTAAGTTTAACTTCATCGTTGCGCTTTTCTGGTGCGATCGCCAAAGCATAAACTGGCTTGAGTTGTTCTGCTTTTGGTAATTCTGTCGCTAATTGTTTACCCGCAGTCGTAAGGGTATCGCCTGTTTTAATTCCTTCTAAGCGTCCTACTGCCACAATCGAACCAGCTTGGGCTTCATTAACACTTACTGGTTGCTGACCCATCAGGCGGTATAAACCACCAGCACGTACACCATTTAGAACTATCCCATCAGTTAGCGTACCTTTCCAAACCCGTACTAGGGAGATTTTACCGCCTTGGGGAGTGTAATAGGTTTTAATTACTTGTGCTAACGGAGCATCTTCATGTAGGACGATTCCGCGATGTTCGGCAGTAGTTTCTGGTTCTGGTGCTTCTCGTAACAAAGCTTCTAATAATGGTCGTACACCATAATCTTGTTCAGCAACGCCTAAGAATACGGGTACTATCAAATCCGCCCCTAATTCCATCTTGATATCTTGAAGGATTTCTTCTATGGGGGGTTCAATTTCTTCTAGTAATTCTTCTAGCAAATGATCGTCAAGGTTTGCTAATTCTTCTAGCATTTCTTGCCGTGCAGTATGCTCTTGCTCTCGCAAATCCTCTGGCATGGCGATAGGATCGGCGGGCGCACCAGCATGATAATGATAAGCTTGCTCGGTGACTAGATCGATAAAACCGATCAAATTTTCTCCTTGACCAATAGGATATTGGTGAGGAATTAACGGGCGGCTAGAAACTGTCTTTAGGGCGTGTAGTACGTCCATAAAGTTATTATTTGCCCGATCCATTTTGTTAATAAAGACTAGGTGGGGAATTTCCCAATCGTCTAGAAACTTAAATAAGGGGGCAAGAGTAAGGACGCGATCGCTAACTGGTTCGCAAACCACAATCGCTGCATCAACGCCAATTAAGGCATTGTATGTTTCTTGAGCAAATTCAATTGAACCTGGGCAATCTACAAAAGTAAAATTAATACCTTGATATTCAGTGCTGGCATTTGATACCTCTACACTCATTTGGCGATCGCGGGCTTCTGCCGAACTATCGCTTACTGTATTGCCATCTTTGACATTACCTTTGCGCGAAATTGCTCCAGTGACAAATAATAAACTTTCTAGTAATGTAGTTTTGCCACTTAAATAAGGGCCAACAACTGCCACATTCCGTGTGGCTTTCATGACTTTTTCGTTCATAAGTCACCCCTTTAAGTTAAAAAAGATTTAAACGGTGGGATATCAGTTAACAGTTAACTGTTTTCATCCCCCTGTTTGTGAGATTAGCGTGTTATTGCTCAATGTCACAATAATTGCAACTTCTTTTAAGGTTTACTGCAACAAAAAT
Source organism: Oculatellaceae cyanobacterium (assembly GCA_036702875.1). Lineage (GTDB taxonomy): Bacteria > Cyanobacteriota > Cyanobacteriia > Cyanobacteriales > PCC-9333 > Crinalium. Next base: position 65,652 of record DATNQB010000057.1, read on the forward strand.
CAAGTAATATTAATTTTCTTAAAGCAACAATAAATTTAATGAAATAAAGCAAAGAATTATAAATATTTTTTGTGCAACCGAAATAAATCTACCGTTGCCAAATTAGAAGTTTACAACAAAACGAATAGCTTATTTGAGATGGCTGTTAATTAAACCTGGTAGCCTTAACCAAATTTTAGAGAATTAACCACAGATAAACACAGATGAACACAGATAGAGTAACTGATTTTTGCAAAAAGTCTATTAGCTTACAAAAATCTAACTGCACCTCTTGTGCAAGGTTTTTGGAAACCCACTCCTACCCGTTTATGGAGAAGAAAAAAGAGAGTAACACTGTTTTAATACTATATTTTTTGATGTTGAGCTACTTGCTGCCTGGTAATTTCACCCCTGTCAGGGCTAATACTCCTCCACAGATGGCTTCTGCACCGATATTCACGGCTCAAGCTCAATTAGGTTTACCAGCCGCAGTACAATGGCTAAATCAGGGTTTACAGTTAATTCAACAGGGAAACTTAGGAGATGCGATCGCAGCTTTTAAGCAAGCATCTGGGTTAGATCCAGACTTAGCTGCCGCGCATTACAATTTAGGACTAGCTTTGCGACAGCAAGGAGAAATACAACTAGCGGCAGATGCTTTTTACCGCGCCACTCAAGCTGATTCTAGTTTCGCTTTAGCGTATGCTAATTTAGGGGCAGCTTTGTTAGAAGGGAACAATTTACAACAAGCAAAAGATTATTTAGGAAGAGCAGTAGAATTAAACCCCAATTTAGGAGTAGCTCATTATAACTTGGGGTTAGTCATGGAAAAACTTGGGGAATTGGGAAATGCGAGCGTATCTTTTAAAAAAGCTATGCAATTCAGCTTAAAAGCCCCAGAGCCAGTTTACCATTTAGGATTAGTGTATCTACAACAAGGTAAAATAGATGAGGCTAAGAAAGCCTTTGATCAAGCAATTAAAATTAATTCAAAATATGCAGAAGCTCATTATAATTTAGGTGCAATTTATTTAAACCAAGGTGAATTAAACGCAGCGTTAGAAGCATTTCGGAAATCAGCAGAAGCTAATCCTAGCTATGCTAACGCTTATTATGCTGCTGGTATAGTATTTATGCGACAGAACAACTATTCTGAAGCTCAACGAGTGTTGCAATATGCTTCATACTTATATACTGCCCAAGGTAATAGTGAATGGGCGAAGAAAGTTGAAGAAATGTTAGTGCGATCGCGCTAATATTTAATTCTTTTTGTAACCATTCTGATGATATGGACTTTCATACAAGATTTGCTCTTGCAAATCTTGTAGCTCAAGCTTTAATTGAGTTATTTGTTCAGGGATAGAACCTATTGAAGAAATATGCGCTTGAATCGGTGCGATCGCTTTTACTACATTACTAAAATTTGCTTCTGGGGAAAGAGACAAATCTTCTAATTTCTTCTCTAAACTACTTAGCTGTTCTTTAATAGATTTTATATCTTGTTTGCTAGATGCTTGGTCTGATTCTAACTGCGTGACCTTGGGAACTAGGAGATTATTGTAATCTCTCAAAAGTTCCTGGTTTCTTTGTTCAAAATAAGTCATTTTTTCCGCTAAAGCAAGAATATCACAGGCTGGAGGTAAACTATGATGTTGCTCATCTAAACGATTAAACTGTGCCTTTAGTTGCTCAACATTACTTTTAATATAAGTAATATCAACAGTTTGTAAATGTTCTTTAATTGTTGATATTTCTAATTTAATATCAGCAAAATTTCCTGGTTCTAAACAATTAGCCAATTTATCAAAACCTTGATGAATTTCAGCGGTGATGCTCTGCAATTCTATAATTACTTCTTTCTGCGGTGCTTGACGCAATGGTATCATCAACTCTTGATCATTGCTTGCAGTTGACGTTAACTGATCTGTTGGAGGTAGCAATCCAGCAATCGAGCCGAGATTAATATTTTGTACTGGTATATTAGCTGGTTGAAATAGAGGTTGAACTACTTGACGTACATCTGCGATCGCACTGCTAGTATATTGTTGAATCTGTTGCTGGAATCGTTGCCGATTAATTAAATTTAGTGATACAACAACAGCTAAAGGTGTTGAAGCATACGCTAACTGCTGAAACTTGACTGCCGCCACAGTTCCCACAACAGAACCAACGATGGCAGTGTATTCAGCTATCTCAAACCAGGGTCGTTTTTCCATTTTTTAATACGTTTGAGTTTGATACAACTCCCTACGCCATTCCCCTCTTTTCAGGGAGATTATCAGAGGGGTTTGGGATGGGTGTTCGTGTGATGTTTTTTAATGTTGGCTTAGTTCGCACTCAAATACTGCTCCAAATCTGGAAGCTAACTAGCAAAACCTGCTCCCCGAAACTCATACTGAATTATCTGTTTTTCTATACCAATTACAGGCGCTACCTTCTCCAATTCTCGATCTTTTAGTTCCATCCACTTCTGTAATCGCATTTTTTGTGAAAAAGAAAGTGGTGAATTATCCTCTAACGCTTCCTGAAACGATAAGCTATGCTCGTCGAGCATACGATGCACAGAAGGATATAGAGAAGGCATGATGATTTCTTGTCCCCCTAGCTGAAGAAACTGCTGATGAGTTGGTGAATTTTCAAAATTAATAAACTTACTAGCATCGCCAAAAAATTCATTTCTGACAGCAACGTAATCCACATTGTCCTGGTATCTATCTAGTAATAGTTGCAAAGCCACTACACAATCTTTTACTGGAGTTAGTACTGAAACTATTGATAATTTAAATCCTGTTGCCTTTAAAGCATAAAAGATTCCCGCCTCTGCCTCCAGCTTTTCCAAAGCGGCTCCTCCTCCTGCTGGTAAATCTATGATCACCAATGGTTGATCTGTTTCTACTAAAGCATCGATCAATGTATCAATGCCTTCATCTTCTGATATAGTAATTTGCTGAACTCCAGAAGCAATACTTTGATAATGCCGATATAATTGGGGATTGCGGGTATCTCCATCAAAGGCAGTATAAGGCAAAGATTTATTGCTCAAACAATCTAAATAAGCTCTAGAAAAAGTACTCTTTCCTGTACCACCTTTATCGCTGGTAACTAAAACTAATCGGCGTTGCTTATTCATATTTTTAGTTGAGTTGATAAACATGGTTTTGAAGAGTCAAACTATAGTCGCTACTGAATGACGACTTACTCCTGAATTCTTTTTTGTTAAATTATATAATTTTATCTTTTAATTAAGTAAAGTAAAAAATGCACCTGGATAAAGTTCCTAAATATTTAAATTACCTAAATTATGAGTAATATGCCCGTAAAAATTCCGTTTGTGGATCTTCAGAGTCAACATCAGCCGATTCAAACCCAGATTGAGCAGGCAATTAGTTCTGTGATCCAACGGGGAGATTTTATTATGGGTGAAGCTGTAGCTGATTTTGAGACAGCCTTTGCCACAGCTTGTGGTGTACCTTATGGGATTGGGGTTGCTTGCGGTACTGATGCGATCGCACTGGGATTACAAGCTTGCGGCATTGGTGCTGGTGATGAAGTAATCATACCTGCAAATACCTTTATTGCCACACTGATAGGTGTTTTACATAGTGGTGCTACACCTGTATTAGTTGATTGTGACCCACAAACAGCCTTAATTGACATCACCGCCGCAGAAAAAGTAATTACGGCAAAAACACGGGCAATAGTGCCAGTGCATCTCTATGGGCAAATGGTTTCCCCCAAGCAGTTACTAGACTTTGCCAATAGCTACAATCTACTCATATTCGAGGATGCTGCTCAAGCACATTTAGCCGAAAGAGAAGGCTATCGTGCTGGTGCAGTAGGAATTGCCGCCGCCTTTAGTTTCTACCCCAGTAAAAATCTTGGTGCATTTGGCGATGGCGGTATGGTTATCACCAAAGATGCTAACATCGCGCAAAAAATGCGATCGCTCCGCAATTATGGCGCACCTCGAAAATATTTTCATACCGAGTTAGGCACAAACAGCCGTCTCGATACCATACAAGCATCTATCCTCAAAGTAAAACTGCCTTATTTAGCTGACTGGAATCAATCGCGTAATCGTGCTGCCCGTCTTTACGATTCTTTACTACATCCCCTACAAAACATTTTTCCCCTAGAAAACCAGAGCGGCACTGGTCATGTTTATCATTTATATGTAATCAGAATTAACAATTCAAAATTAGGCTTACAACCCAACCAACAGTCCCAATCTTATCTAGAACGCCAAGCGATCGAAGAGGCGCTATTATCTCAAGGCATTCAAACAGGCATTCACTACCCCATACCCTGTCACTTACAGCCTGCTTATGAGCATTTAGGTTATCGTATTGGAGACTTTCCCTATGCTGAAAGTCTTTGTAAACAAATATTATCTTTGCCCATGTATCCAGGCTTGAACGACGAGCAAATTCATCAAATAGTTGACAGCTTGAAAACGATCCTCAGCTAACAATTATCAATTATCAATTAACAATCTTCCCTCTCCCTCCTCTCTCCTCCCTCCTAAAATGACCAGCATTCATCTTAAGTTTATTTCCACCGAGTTAGTTATTTACGGGTAAAACTATGCAAATTGGGCGTAAGATTCCGATCGCGATCGAGCGTTATTTATTAAGTGCTGCCATAATAGCTTTGCTAGTAATGCTTTACGCACCCCTAATCAGCTACTGGTATGATGGCTGGCTAAACAAAAGCATCAGCATTGAACATGAATATTACAGCCACGGGATGTTAGGAATACCCTTTGCTGCTTATATTAGTTGGACAAAGCGGCAACAGTGGCGCAAACTACCTGACACATCCCATCCATTAGGCGCTGCCTTATTGTTGTTAGGTGGATTTTTCTATCTCAGTGGGTTGCCTGATTATGTAAACTTATCCTTTCCCATAGTTTTAGCGGGACTTTGCCTGTGGCTTAAAGGTATCCCTGGATGGAAATTGCAAAACTTCCCACTTTTGCTAATCTTCCTAGCTACACCAACCCCAATCCCCTACTTAATAACTCCTTATACTATGCCTTTACAGCAATTTATTGCTGGCACTGCTGGCTTCATACTCAGTGCATTTGGCATGGATGTTACCGTCAGACAAATCAACTTGTACGTTGGTGGACGAATTGTAGAAGTAGCACCTTATTGTGCTGGTTTAAAAATGTTGTTCACAAGTATTTACGTCAGCATTATGCTACTTTACTGGACAGGAGCATGGTATTCACGGACAAAGACAATTTTGTTGTTGATTGGTGCAGTAGCGATCAGTGTCAGTGGTAATATCATCCGCAATACTCTACTCACCTTCTTTCATGGCACTGGCAAAGACCAAGCATTTGTCTGGCTGCACGACGGCTGGGGCGGTGATGTCTACTCTGCTTGTATGCTTGGTTTAATCGTAGTGTTAATGAATTTAATTGAAAAATATTTTGAAGAGGATGCGGAATCCAATTGAAAAATATTTTGAAGAGGATGCGGAATCCAATTGTGATCCGCAACAAACCGATTAAAATGCCTTTACAGATCATCTCCTAAAGCAGTTTTCATTTATGTAGCAGTCTACACTGTCAGCTTAGGCTACGCCACGGCGCAGAGCTACTACAGTTTTTTTCAAAGCTTTTTTACCAATGATTTCAGAAATCTTAAATGTCTGCGCCCTATCTGGCTACAGCTATACAACCCACATCACCGCAAATGAAGTCTAAAATCCTAGCAAAAATTGCTTAAACCAGAACTACATCTGCGTGTATCTGTTTTAATCTGCGTCTCTTTAAAGCCAAAATTGTGATTTTTGGAGTAAGTTTAATGAAATCTGCAAGTCTGCCAAAGTTAATTCACCGCTCTTCACTCTCCAAAGTGATAGTGCTGTGTTTTCTGTTATTGGTGATAATTTTAGGAGCGATACCTAGTTATATAACCGGAAAATGGCAATGGACACATCCGCCCAAAGTTACAAACCTCCAAAAATTAAGAAATTTACGGGAGAAAGGATTAACAATTCCTGGTTGGCAGACAATTGAACAGCAAGTAGGACAAATTGGTGGTCATAAATGGTCGATGCAGCAACTCCAAGGAAATTCTGAAAAATTAGTTACTTTACTGCTTTTTCCCCAAAATGGAGATAAAGATCAGCCAGAAATCGAGTGGGTAGATATAGATGGGGCGATGGGGTGGCAAACAGATTCTTATAAAAGTTTGAATTTTCAAGTTCAACAATCATTAGTGCCTGGAACATCGAAATTACAGATACCGCAAATTGGCAGGATTGAAGCACGTTTTTTTCGTGCTTGGAAACAGCTACCTAACTTAGCTCAGACCTTGGCTGTGGTGCAATGGTATGCGTGGTCAGGAGCAGGTAATCCAGCACCTAGCCAGTGGTTTTGGGCAGATCAATTTGCTCAATGGCAACGCCGTCGCCTTCCCTGGGTGGCAGTATGCCTACAGATTCCGATTGAGCCTTTAGGTGATATAGAAAAATCTCGACCGCTAGTTGAATCTTTGGCTCAAAAAGTTCAAAGGGCATTAATGGCAGATGCACTTCAAGGCATTAGTGAATAACTGCCGTTGAGCATTTTGGTGTAAAAGAAAGTTAAATAAGTAAGGTTTACTCTATATTGATCAGCCACGCCTACTGCAATTACAAATTTTATGGAAATTATAAATTTAAATCAACGCAGGAGGATAAAAATGCCAGGGTGCAAGCGCGTATCTATTTCTTTATTAAAATCTGTGCCAATGTCTCGGAGTTTATACAAATTGCGTAGGTTTTCAGCCTTATCCCTGGTTAGTCTGCATACTACAGGCTACACTTTGGCTAGCACATTGCTGTTATGTACGGTAGATGCTGGGTTGCCTAGTATAAGTAAGAGTGAAACAATATCCAGTTTGACACCAACATCTAGCACATTACCGCTAGTAGGTGGCAAGTTAGCACAATTTCCTGGTGTTACACCATCAACTCCGGTGGAACCTCTAGATCCACTTCAGCCGCCGTTTGATCAATCTGTGCCTCAACAGTCTAAGCCTTCGCCTGAGTTTAATCGCTATCGACTTGGCCCTGGAGATAGTATTTCTGTGATCGTGCAAAACTTTACTAATTTAAATTTTCAAGCAACTATTAATACAGAAGGCAATATTGTATTACCGCTAGCAGGGATTGTACGAATAGCGGGATTAACAGTGCCACAAGCCCAAGCGCTGATTCGCGATCGCCTAAATAGATATGTCATAAATCCCCAGGTTACTGTTATCCTAGCAGGTCTGCGTCCCGCACAAGTTACGATTATCGGGGAAGTAATTAGACCTGGTTATTACTATCTCAATCCCAACTCCCAACTGCTAGTAGCACTACAGACGGCTGGCGGCAGTACGAATTTAGCGGATTTGCGCTCAGTGCTGGTGCGTCGTTCTCTGAGTAATAGCTCAACTATCGAGCAAAAAGTTGATTTATTTACGCCTCTGCAAAATGGTCAGTCACTACCAGAATTACGGCTACAAGATGGCGATGTTGTGGTGGTTCAGAAACTAGGATTTGGTAACGATCAAGGTTATGACCGCCAGTTAATAGCTCGCTCTGGTCTAGCACAACAGCAATTGAGAGTTCATGTTTTAAGTTACGCTAACGGTAGAATTGGTACTCTCACCTTAGCGAATGGTAGCAAGTTGCTAGACGCATTAGGATCGCTCGCTCCCAATCCAGATAACGTCAAGTTGGAGAAAATTGCCCTAGTGAGGTTTGACCCACAAAAAGGTAAACCCGTCACTCAGCAACTAGACGGTAAAAGAGCATTGTTAGGGGATATTTCTCAAAACGTACCGCTACAAGATAATGATGTATTTGTAGTAGGTCGTACTTTGATTGCCAAACTGGAATATGGTTTGAGTACTGTTACTCGACCGTTTAGCAATCTTTTTCAATTTCTATTTTTTCTTAATCGCTTTTCAAGGTAATACTAGCGCGCGTTATTAGTGCGATCGCACTTATCTAAGTGCAAATAAAAGCAGTAATTACCACAAAAAAATCTGAAAATTTACTCCAAATTAAGTAATCCTAAACACAATTCTTAACTTTCAACTTACTATCTATGACTTCACCATTTATTAAGCGTTATCTAATTGCTGTCGATCAACATAAGTTTATAGGCTTAACCAGCTTTGCTGTAATTGTAGGAGTTTCAACCGTGCTTGCCCTACAGTCACCACCTCCTACTGTGTATAGAGCTTCAGGCATATTAGCTTATAACAGTCCCCCAACAGTGTTGTCGAACTATGGGCCTCAAATTCAACAAGAAGGTCGGCAACTGAGGGAGGATATTCTCTTATCTGAAAATGTCTTAAAAACAGCAGCCACACGGGTGAATGTTGACCCACTCAAAGTGAGAAGAAATATTAAAATAACTATCCCAAATACCAATAATTCTAGAGGGGGAAAAGAAGCTGCAATACCACCGCCACAGGTAATTCAATTTATATATACAGATGACGATGCTAGACGCTCTCAGGCAACCTTGGCAGCACTAATGCAGGCGATGGTAGAGCAGAGTCGTACAATTAATACAGCCCGTTTACGAGCAATTATTCAATCTTTAAATGAAAGATTGGTACCAGCAAGGCAAGAACTTGAAGTTGCTCAACAGCAATTAGAAAGATACATCCGCACTGAAGGGCCTGCGATAGTAGCGACACAGGATGGCAGTTTAGTGGGCGCTATTAATGGCAGCGCACAACAGCAACGGCAGATTCAGTTGCAATTAGAGGGAATTGATGCTCAAATGGGTAGTCTGATGGGCAAGTTAGGTCTTAATCCAGATCAAGCTTACACATCTTCTGCTCTTAGTGCTGATCCGATTCTCGCCAATTTGCGGGCGCAGATTTTTCAAATTGAAAGTCAGTTGGAAATTGCTAGACGAGATTTACGACCACAACACCCCACAATAGTTGAGTTGGTCAAAAGACAAAAAGCTTTTGAGGATTTGCTACGGCAACGAGCAAGTGAGGTATTAGGTGGAAATGGCATGGCTGCGGCATTACCTAGCCAAATCCGCCAAGATAGTAATTTAGATCCTGCCCGTCAGCAATTGGCAAATGCTTTAGTCGGGTTACAAAGTCAGCGTGCAGCACTACAACAGCAATTCTTTTCTATTGCTAAATCCGAGCAGCAACTCCGTCAGCAGTATGCTTTGATGCCTAATAAGCAACTACAGCAAGCAAAACTACAGCAGCAAGTTCAGATTAAGCAAGCTTTCCAAAATCGCATCCAGGCAGCATTAGCAGATGCTCAAGCAGCAGAGGCGGAAACGGTAAGTAGTCTTAGTATTGCTAGACAGCCAGAAGTAATTGTTGATGCTAAACAAGCGATGAATGTACCCCTAACACTGGGCGCAGGTGCATTGATTGGTTTGTTAGTTGGGGCTGGGATAATTCTGCTGTTGTCTTCCTTAGATAGCAAGTTCTACACCGTGGAAGATGTGCGAACTGCTATAGAAGAACGGGAGGTAATGCTATTGGGTGAATTACCATATATCCTGTTGTGGAACCCAGATCGGGATGATACCCATGTTTTACTAGATCCAGATTCTCCTTATTTAGAATTTTACGAGCGATTCCGTAGCAATTTGCGTCGTGCTACAGACCAGCCGTTAAAGGTGGTGTTGTTAACTAGCACAGAAGTTGGAGAAGGTAAGACACTGAGTGCTTATAATTTAGCGATCGCATCTGCTCGTGCTGGTAAGCGGACTTTATTAATTGAAGCAGATTTGCGATCGCCATCCCAAGTAAACAGCCTGATGATTGCTTCAGACCCAGACGCGCCCTTTGATCCCCTGCGCTACTACGGCGCGAAGAATGAATGCGTCTGCTTAGTACCTGACATTGAGAATTTGTACGTCGTACCTAGTGCAGGGCCTCAGCGACAGTCTGCTGCCATCATCGAATCCAGCGAAATCCGCCGTTTACTTGAAGATGCGCGGGGTCGCTTTGACTTAGTAGTAATAGATACCCCAGCCTTGAGTCGCTGCAATGACGCTTTGTTACTAGAACCATACACAGATGGCATCGTACTCGTAGCTCGACCTAACTACACCGACGAAAATCTCCTCGCTGAAACTATTAATCAGTTTGCTGAAGCAGATATACGACTTTTGGGAGTAGTTATTAACGGAGTTGACAAGCCAATTCCACTTCCGGTTGTTTATCACCAGAATATGGAAAGCGAATTTGAGCAGGAATCACAAACCGTAGTTAGTTAGTTTAATTAGGCAGGAGAGAGGAGGGAGAGCAGTTTTGTTTGAGGTTTAATTAGGTGCGTATCACTAGGCGTAAGTTTGATGATTTTTTTGGCTAAAAAACGGAAATAAAGTTTGATTTTTGTTAGTGATATTAACTAGAAAACCTGGGATTCTGATTCAGAAGAAAATAATCCTAAAAGTGGGCCAAGAATTGCTCCAAATACGAAGCCGCCCGCGTGCGCCCAGTAAGCGATACCACCACTTTCCATGCCAATATTAGCAGGCGCATCTAAGCTGGCTGCACCATAGAAGGCTTGCTGTAAAAACCACCAACCCAGGAAGAAAAACGCCGGAATTCTTACTGTTGTTATGAAAAAGCCTAGTGGTAGTAAGGTTAAAACTTTTGCTGTGGGAAATTTGAGAACGTAAGCACCCATAACACCTGCGATCGCACCACTTGCTCCCAAAGAAGGAATACTAGAGCCAGCAGAAAAATACCACTGTGTTAAAGCTGCCAAAATACCACAAGCAATATAAAAAATAAAGTATTTTATGTGACCTAGCCGATCTTCAATATTATTGCCAAAAATCCACAAAAACAACATATTTCCCGCAACGTGCAAAAAACCACCATGCAAGAACTGGGATGTTACTAGCGTCAACCATTCTGGTACTGATTGAGGGCTAGGTGTGCCATTAAAACTAGCAGTTAGCTCATCAGGAACCACAGCCCAGATGTGGAAAAAACCGTTGAGTAGTTGCGGATTTAAAGTTAGCTCATACAGAAAAATGAGAATATTGGCAACAATTAGCCCATAAGTTACATAAGGAGTAATTTGAATCGGATTATCGTCGCGTAATGGAACCACAGGCGTTTTTCCTCAAAATCAAACAGTGGCAACAGCATAACCCAAATTATTTTGGGGTGTCTTTTGGTCTAAGGATAGATCTGGTGCGATGCCTGCGGCTGGCTGCGCCTACGCACTTCCATAAAAAAGACCCCTCTAAAGTAAGAGAGGTCAATTGATACCCAATTACAGAACTATTAAAAGTTGTTTACCAACCTTTTTCAGATGTTTGTAGAACATAGGTAGCTACGTCTTGAATCTGTTGATCGTTAAGACGACCTTTGAAAGATGGCATAGCATTTTTACCATTGGTAACTTGCTTGACGATCGCTTCAACGGAATTCATACCGTACTTCTCAAGTGCCTCTTTCTTTAAAGTTTTGTTAGCCATGATCACGTTGTTACCGCCCATGTGGCAAGCAGCACAGTTAGCACTGAAGATTTTGGCACCACTAGCTGCGTCACCCTCGGCAAAGGCGGGATTAGTGAAGGCAACAGTCACCAGAGCTAAAGCTAACAGGGCAATAGATATCAATTTCTTCAATGTAGTTCTCCTCTGTTGTTAAAACTTTGTAGCAAGCTTTATTCTACCTTTGATGATCATCAAGTCTGTACCGATGAGTAATGAGCCATGAGTAATGAGCCATTCAAAACTCAAAACTCAAAACTCTGTTTTATCGAACAGCTTTACCGCCGCCCCATTGATCGCCCAAAACCTTGGGCTGGATGAGAATATGACCTGCAAGTGCTACCAAATCATCTTCGGATAGATTTCTCATTTCTGGGAAAATGTCAGCACTATCAGTGCTAGGGTGTACTTCTGAAATCAGAGTTTCTCCGTCGTATGTAGTTGGGTGGTGCAGATAATCCACTAAGGCATCAACGTTATCCCGTGCAGGAGTTGCTCCAGATAAGTCTTTAGGGCTAAGACTTACGTTGAAGTCGGTTTTTGTGATACCTCCAGCATGGCACTGAGCGCAGACTGCATTAAATAAGCGTTTGCCTTCTTTGACTTGTTTCAAGTTCAAAGTAATATTTTCACCCTGTTCATTTAATTTCACCGTGCGGGTATTGGCATCAAGTTCTACCGCTAACGCACTGTTAACAACTATCTGAAAGGCGAAAAATACAGTCGCCACAAAAAGCCATACGAATCGCTTAAGCATGGTTCTCCTTATCAAATTTGCCTGAGTAATTTCATCCGCAACACAGCTATTCACTCAATCACCTTTGCATCCTCACTCTTGAGGGTGCGATCGCACTTAATCCAATCATCAGGGCATAATCTTAGTCTGTCATTCATCATGACGCTGGGGATGCTCTGATCTTACTTTTCTCAGTTGGGTGGTTTGGCAGGAACCTTGCCACTTATTGAGTGCTGGCATCTGGTTTTTGAGACAAAATCCTAGAAATAATTGCCTTGGCATCCTCCAGCGCGAGACGAGTTTTTTCAGTTTTATAGGCAATTCCTAACTGTTCGCACAGATGGAACACCTGTTCTACCGTTTGGTTGTAGTCCGCCGCGATTTCTGCAATTGACAGGTCTGCAAAGCCCATGATGGTTGGGTGGAGTTAAATGATTGAGTCGCTCTAATATGAATATCATGCCACTGAGCGATCCCTTTGCTTACATTAGTAATGCGGATAGTTGATGATTTACATTACAGCAATGCCTTGAGCGATCGCTTCTGGCACTACTGCCGGAATCGAAAAGGGATGCTGATGTAAGCGAATTAGTTGAGCTAAGGTTTTCTTCAATTGGGGACGTGGGACGATCGCATCGACAAACCCGTGCTGTAAAAGATACTCAGAGGTTTGGAAATCATCTGGTAATTTTTCTCTCAGAGTTTGTTCAATTACCCGCCGACCTGCAAAGCCAATTGTGGCTTTAGGTTCTGCTAGAATAATGTCCCCTAACATCGCAAAACTAGCAATTACACCGCCAGTTGTCGGGTGAGTTAGCACAGGAATATAAAGCAATTTAGATTCTTGATGGCGTTCTAGCGCCCCAGAAATCTTTGCCATCTGCATCAAACTTAACATTCCCTCTTGCATTCTGGCACCACCAGAGGCGCAGATAATCACTACTGGTAAGCCAGCTTTTGTGCCGTTTTCAATTAAGCGGGTGAGTTTTTCACCAACTACAGAACCCATACTACCGCCCATAAATCGGAAGTCCATCACACCTAAAGCGATGGGTTCTCCCTCAATAAGACCCGTACCCGTAGCAACTGCGTCTACTAAACCTGTTTTTTCTTGAGTTTCTCGGATGCGATCGCTATACTGTTTGCGATCGCGAAATAAGAGCGGATCAGTCGGGCGTAGATGCTCATCTAAGGGCATCCAGGTATTAGCATCAATCAGTTGACGGATACGCTCTTCGCAGCCTACCCGCTTGTGATGGTCACACTCTAGACAGACCATTTGATTAGCTTTGAGATCCTTGGTATAAGCAATTGCACTACAAACCTCACATTTAGTCCATAGACCATCAGCAATTTCACGCTCTTGTTGCTGTTGACTACCTGAAGCTGATTTCTGTCGATTTGCAAACCAATCAAATAGAGACATATAAAATATTTGATTCCTTAAGGGTGATCTGATGCTCCCAAATTTTCTTCATCTGGGGAGCTTAGCAATAACAAGGCAGTCCACTGGTCACTGTTTTTTACAAGCAATGCCGCAGGACTTCCTTGCCCAAAATAGGAGGCAACTCCCAAGTCAATAATCCGACTGGGAATTTCATGAGCCGCTAATACTTGTTGCATTAATTCAGCTTCCCAACGGGCGCTAGTAGTTTTAAGGGTAATCCATGACATATCAATGATCAATTATCAATGATCAATTATCAGTAATAGAAATATTGACTGCTCACTCCTCATTGCCGACTATTTCAGGATAATATTTATAGTCTGTAATAAATATTCGGCGCTTATTTATGGTTCAAAACTACCGCATTACCCTTTTACCTGGCGATGGCATTGGCCCTGAAATTATGGCAGTTGCGGTAGATGTACTGAAAGTTGTAGGAAAGCAACTCAATTTAAGCTTTGAATTTCAAGAAGCTTTAATTGGTGGTGCTGCGATTGATGCTACTGGATCACCTTTGCCTGCTGCAACTTTAGATATATGTCGTAACAGTGATGCTGTTTTGTTAGCTGCGATAGGCGGCTACAAGTGGGACTCTCTGCCACGTCATTTACGCCCAGAAACAGGTTTACTAGGACTACGATCTGGACTAGGTTTATTTGCTAATCTGCGACCAGCAAAAATTTTACCTCAACTAATTGATGCCTCCAGTTTAAAGCGAGAAGTAGTTGAGGGGGTAGATATTATGGTGGTGAGAGAGCTTACAGGTGGTGTATACTTCGGGCAACCCAAGGGCATTTTTACGACGGAAACGGGTGAAAAGCGGGGGGTGAATACGATGGCTTATACTGAATCAGAAATTGACCGGATTGGACGGGTGGCGTTTGAAACTGCTCAAAAACGTGGTGGCAAAGTTTGTTCGGTAGATAAAGCTAATGTTTTAGAAGTTTCACAACTATGGCGCGATCGCATTACTGCTTTAGCTGCGGATTATTCTAATATTGAACTATCTCATATGTATGTGGATAACGCAGCTATGCAATTAGTGCGTTGGCCAAAACAATTTGACACCATTTTAACTAGCAATTTGTTTGGTGATATTCTTTCTGATGCTGCCGCGATGCTCACGGGTAGTATTGGAATGTTACCTTCTGCTAGTTTAGGTGCTGATGGTGCAGGAGTATTTGAACCTGTTCACGGTTCTGCACCAGATATCGCTGGTCAAGATAAGGCAAACCCCTTGGCACAAGTACTCAGTGCAGCTATGATGCTGCGTTATGGATTAAACCAACCTGTAGCAGCAGATAAAATTGAGCAAGCAGTGCTGAAAGTTTTAGACCAAGGCGATCGCACTGGCGATATTATGTCTGAAGGGATGAACCTTTTAGGTTGCCGTGCTATGGGTGATTCCTTGATTCAGGCATTGGAACAACAATAATTTTTACTTCACTTGTTGCTGTGACGGCACAGGTAGATTAAAGTCTAGCTTAAACGTTGAGGATAGGGATCTGGTGTACACATCGCAGCAACAGCTAAACAATCAAATAGAGAGAATAGATATACCTGTGTTACTAGACCCTGGTCTGCTCCGAGCAGCTAGACAAATCTATCGGAATTATTATGAAGTCCATCCCGATATGCCGCACCAACCCCTGGGAGTGGCAATTAATAAATATAACCATCGCGGAAAGCTAATTTTTTCAGCAAAACCAATCTTATTATCCGAAGAATGTTTTGTGCCGTTTAGTCAAATTAATTCGGACTATTAGCTAAGTATCTAGGTATAAATCAACCTAACCTGAAGGTTGCTAATTGCTAATTGCTAATTGTTAAATGGATATAATTTTTACTGCTATAACATCTTTAACTGTTTTAGCATTGGGTGCTTGTATTGGTAGTTTTCTTAACGTTGTAGTTTACCGCCTACCAGCAGGTATATCACTTATTTGGCCACCTTCACGCTGTCCTCATTGCCTTCACAAACTAGGAAAAACTGAAAATGTCCCAGTTTTAGGTTGGTTATGGTTAAAAGGGCGCTGTCGCCATTGTAGAACCTCTATATCAATGCGATATCCCCTTGTGGAAGCAGCAACAGGTTTAGTATTTTTGCTAGTATTCTTTCTGTATGATTTATCACTACAAACTTTAGGTTACTGGGCTTTTTTGAGTTGGCTAATAGCCCTTGCCCTGATTGATTTTGATACGATGACTTTACCTAATTCTCTGACCAAATCAGGGTTAGTTGTTGGTTTAGCATTTCAGGCTACAACAGGTTTACTACCTATTTTTCAATCGGGAGAAGCAATTAATCATTTGATCAATGGTATTGCTGGCGCAGTGCTAGGCTTATGGTTAGTTGACTCGATCCGGATTGTTGGGTCAATAGTTTTTAGGCAAGAAGCAATGGGAGGCGGAGATCCAAAATTAGCAGCTATGATGGGGGCTTGGTTAGGTTGGCAATATTTGCCAATGGCGATTATCTTAGCTTGTGCTGCTGGAGTATTTATAGGTTTAGCTGGACGTTTAGTTGGTAGGCTTCAACCCCTGCAAAAAATCGTATTTGGGCCGTTTCTAGCACTCGGCGCGGCGTTAACTGTTTTTTGGGGTGAAGCAATACTATCAGCTTATAGAGAGTTGATCGTTAGTTCAAATAATACCGTTTTGGTTTCATTACTATTAGCTGTACTGCTACTGATGTTGATAGTTATGAGATATTTAAAATATAAAAATTCTCTTGTTTAAGAGTTTTTTTGTGGAAAATTGGCGATCGCATGAATGGCATATTCTCTTTCAGTCACATCACCTTCAAACAAACGATGGTTGCATCCACTGCCGCTCAGATTGTAAATTTTTGTGCGACATTTATTGCCTGAAAGATCGCGCTCGACTACTATATTTCTAGGATTAAGCCAGATGGACGATTCCAAACTGGGAAATCCGTGCTTATTTAAGGACAATCATCACTCAGTATTTGAGTTGAGTGAAAAATAGGTTTGTGGCGTTTTCAGCTTTTTTCCTATAATTAAGACCGCAGGGAGCGGGGAGAAATAGGGTTTTCACCTTTTTTGCCGTGAAATTATAACCCATCAATCAAACTTGCTCTAATTACCCCTCTGTTTTAGTTCCTCACTTGTTCACAAAGCTGATAAGCTAACGCGCATTTAATTTGTACATTAATTGAGAGAAAAGTTATCAAACACTCTTACCCTCTCTCCTCCCTCCTCCCCCTAAAACAGAAAACTTAGAAACACAACAGCTTAGTTGAATTAACATGGCTCATTCGCGGTTGCAAAAACTGGGGTATTATTTGCGCCCCCATTGGGGAAAATCACTACAAGGCATTTTGGCACTCTTAATTGTCAATGCTATAGGTGTATACATTCCCTTGTTGATTAGAGACGGCATTGATGATTTAAGGGTAGCGTTGAGCTTCGCTCAAATCTGGCATTTAGTGCTGCTAATTCTAATCTTAAGTTCTTTGATGTGGGTGTTCCGCATGGCATCACGCATCTTGATTTTTGGGGTAGGGCGGCAGGTGGAGTTTGATCTTAAGCAGAAAATTTTTCAGCATTTGCTTAAGTTAGAACCATCTTATTTTTCGACTAATACGGCTGGTGATTTAATTAACCGAGCAACCAGTGATGTGGAAAACATCCGGCGTTTGCTGGGATTTGCGGTTCTAAGTTTGGCAAATACAGTTTTTGCCTACGGTTTAACCCTGCCAGTAATGCTGTCGATTAATATTAAACTGACTTTGCTGGCGCTGTCAGTTTATCCGTTAATGCTGCTGATAGTGCAGCTATTTAGCGAAAAGTTGCGTACTCAACAACAATTGGTACAGGAAGAACTTTCTAAATTAAGTGAGCTAATTCAGGAGGATATGAGTGGTATATCCCTGATCAAAATTTATGCTCAAGAGGAAAATGAACGCCGTGCCTTTGGTAAACTTAACCAGCAACTATTCAAGGCAAATTTAGAACTAGCGCAAATTCGTAATACCTTATTTCCAGTAATTCAGGGGTTATCGTATCTTAGCTTACTGGTATTGCTGTGGGTTGGAACAAAAGCGATCGCTCGTGCTGAAATTAGTGTTGGTGATTTTGTTGCTTTAATTCTGTTTGCAGAACGTTTAGTTTTCCCCACCGCGCTATTAGGATTTACGATTACAGCTTACCAACGGGGTGAAGTCAGTATTGACCGGGTTGAATCCATTGTTATAGTTAAGCCTAAGATTCAAGATACTGCTGAATCAATTAGCCTGCCACAACCAGTCAAAGGTCAAATTACCGCTCGTCATCTAAGTTTTACCTATCCAGGTGCAACTAAACCAGCACTTAAGGATGTCAGCTTTACAATAGATGCTGGTGAAACTGTAGCAATTGTGGGGCCAATTGGTTGTGGCAAATCAACACTGGCTAATGCTTTGCCTCGGTTACTAGATATTGATCAACGTCAGTTGTTTTTAGACGGGTATGATATTACCCAATTAACATTAGAAGATTTGCGGGGTGCGATCGCATACGTTCCCCAAGATAGTTTTCTGTTTAGCACCATTATCAAAAACAACATCCGCTACGGTGACCCCCAAAGCGAACAAAAAGAGGTCGAATATGTTGCTCAACAAGCACAGATTCACTCAGAAATTCTTAACTTTCCCCAGCAGTATGAAACTATCGTCGGAGAAAGAGGAATCACTCTCTCCGGCGGACAGCGACAGCGCACATCTTTAGCAAGAGCATTACTGGTTGATGCGTCAGTACTAATTTTAGATGATGCCCTTTCTAGTGTTGATAATCAAACCGCTACAGACATCCTGAAAAATCTTTCCCAGGGTGTCAAACGCAAAACTGTCATTTTTATATCCCATCAATTATCTGCTGCTGCTGGTGCTGACCGCATTTTTGTGATGGATGAAGGTGAAATTGTTCAAACTGGTACTCATACACAACTTTTACAACAATCTGGGCTTTACCGTTCACTTTGGAATCAGCATCAGTTAGAGGAATTGTTGCATTAGAGAGAGGAGAGAGGAGGTTTTCTGCTTTCCCTTGTGATAGCAATGTGATAACAAAACATTACGCGGGCAAGATGCCCGCACTACATTTATGGTTCCTTAAATGTAGAGACGCTTTAGTGTAGCAACACGTTGGCGAAGGAAGAGCGCGTAGCGCATAGTGCAATTTTACCTCTCTACCCCTATATGTAGTGTGACCATCTTGGTCACTGGGGCTTTCTGCGTAAGTCTTGTGAATCCTGAATCCTGACTTCTGACTTGTGGCTCTAAATTCTATTCATCTTCCCCATCTCCCCAGTGAGGTCTAATTGGTGCTAAAGTACCAGATACTAAGTCGGTTCTAGTAAGGATCAGCTACTAGATGTAAGGGGGAAAGTTGGTGCAAGTCCGACGCTGACCCGCAACTGTGAAGGAAACAGACTAAAATTTGCCTGTCTCCTAGCCAGGATGCCCGCCGATTTGATGTTGATATTACTCTAATGTGCGAGGTTCACAATGAGAACTGCTTCTATTAATTCTGCTGGCGCGTTTCGTAAACAGGTAGTTGATTTTACGCTATCTGTGCCAGTACAAGCGACTTTATACACTTCTTTATGTGCTTTGACGCTGTGGACGCTTTACTTTAGTTCCTACCCACCAGCCCATAACTCCCTACATGAGGTGCGTCACCATACATTAATGGTGGGTTGTCATTAGTTCACGTCTGAAGTATATTTTTGTTGAATTTAAACAATGTCAAAATTGATAGTTTGTAGGGTAGGTTTGTCACCAGCCCTACTCTTAATTTTTTGGGGCTTAATTGGTTGGGTTCCAAATGCGATCGCACTACCAAATAATCCTACTTTAAATTCTTTTGAAGTTAGCCATGCGGGGACTCATCAGAAAAAAAACGCAGGCAAATCTGTAATACCGCTCTCTGTTACACCTAAATTAGCTGCTCCTACGAGCTTAAATCCACCAAAAATCGAATTTACCACAGTTCCACCTTTAAATCAGGTATTACCTGTTAATCAACCAGTAACTTTAAGTATGCAGGCGGTTGATCAACATGGTAAACCACTAAAAAATGTTAAGATTCGTTCGGCACTTTTCACACCGCCAAAAACACCTTGGTTTACCACAGATTTTCCGATTGTTGAGGGTACTCAATTATTAGATTTAGAAGCGATCGCACTTAATGGTAAGTTACAACTTCAACAAGTACTACCTATTCGTGGTAATTATCAGCTAATCGTAGATGTTCAGCCACTTGATGGCAAGTCATTTCAGGCGACGCGGCAAATAATTCAATTTTCTGTGCCAGAAAATTCGGTGAAATATCGTAATTTTGCCATCCTAGCTGTGATTTTACTATGTGCTGGCTTGGGCGGTGGCTGGGTTATCGGTGGCAGGCAAATTATCCAATCAGGGGAAATTGCTCCTCAGCAAGTGCGACTGTTATTAAGTGGAGGGATTTTAGTTGCGATCGCATCTTTGCTTGTAGTCAATATTAGTGCAGAATTTGCTGAATCTCATCAACATCAGCATCAAGCACCCCACAATCAAGCAAAAAATCAACTCTCATTACCGCTAAATGTACAATGGTTGGGTGATGATAGTACTCATGTTGGGCAACTTGCGGCGATGGGAGTTCAATTAACTGATCCTAAAACTGGTAAAGCTGTCAAAGATGTAGATTTAAAGATTAAAGCGACTCAAATTGAGCATAATCAAACTGTGTTTGTTTACCAGGGTTTATCAGATGTTAATGGTAAACTGATCTGGCAACAGCAGTTTTTTGATGGCGCTCCCCATCAAGTAGAGATTGAGGTTTCTCCCAAAGTTGGTGCAAGTAATAAATTTCAGTCTTTTACTTTTTTTAAAGAAATTGAAGTCGAAGGTATTGCTCCCCCTTTGATGGTGCGGTTGATTAGCTTGGGTTATTTCACAGCTATTTTAGTAGTGGGCTTATTATTGGGGCTGTGGGTAAGGCGCGATCGCGTTTTTCTCAGTCTCCAAGCTGTAGATAAGTAGAGGCAATAACTTATTTTAGGGCTTCCGCAAAATTTCAAATAAAGACAAGCTGAAATATCACAATTGCAATGTTTTATTCAATGGGTGTTTCAGCTTATTTTTTATTTGCTACAAAAAAATATTGGGTATAAGTCATCAATAAATTTTAGTCCTATAATTTAAAGGAATTTTTAATAACAAATAAATCTATTTATTTAATACCATATTTTTGACAAAGAGACTGGCGAATTATGTAAAAAATTAGGAGCTTACAAAAGGATCTGATTATGAAAAGGCTGCATCTACATCGTTGGCAACGGCTATTGGCATTATTCTTGAGCATGATGATTTTTGTAATTGCTTTGCCAATCCATGCCAACAGCACACCACAACGCGATCTACACCAGTTAAATTTTTACATTGACAGAGCATTGAGCAAAGCTCAGGCTAGGGATTATAGAGCCTCTAGAGCGGCTTATGAGAAGTTCCAACAGAAATGGCTTGGAGTGGAAAATAGAGTTAAGAAAATTTCTCCCCAATCTGAGGAGGATATAGAAAAGCAAATGAGTGAGGTAAAAGTTGCTTTTTCAACTAATCCACGAAATCAAGCAAAATTGTTGGCAGCACTTAAGCAGCTAAAGGCGACTAACGGCAAATTTATTAATGGTGGGTTTAAGCCAACTCAAAAAGCAAAGGTTATTGTTAACAAAGATCAAATGGCGATCGCTTTATTGATGGAGCGACTTAACCGTGCTGACGCAGCACTTAACAAAAAAAATCTGGCAATTGCGGCTCGTGAAATTAAGTTATGTAAAAAACAATGGCTTGAGGTAGAAGGGGTTGTTGCTACTAAATCGAAAAATACCTACTTTGCGATTGAGAATAATATAACGACGGCTTATAGCTTTCTGCACAGCCAACCCATTGATGTTGCAGGCGCAAAGCAGGCGATCGCATCTCTTAGAAATGACTTAAAACCTTTTGCGACTCAACCGTTAAATTACAACGTATTTGATGCCGCAGTGATATTAATAAAGCAAGGAATCGAAGCCTTACTGGTGCTAGTTGCCCTCTTAGGTTTTCTTAACAAAAGTGGTAATGGAAATAAAAGCTACTCTATCGGGTTAGGTGCTGCGGCTGGAATTGTGGCTTCAATAATTACTGCTGTTGTCATTCAACTAATATTCTCCCGTGTTTCTGTCAATCCCAACAGGCAACTTGTAGAAGGAATTACGAGTTTAGCAGCAGCAGCAATGCTATTTTATGTTAGCTATTGGTTGCATAGTAAGTCATCATTGATGGCAAGGCATAGCAATATCAAGGATAAAATTGATTCTGCTTTAGTAATTAATAGTGCGTTTGCTTTCTTCATACTGTCTTTCTTGGCAGTATATAGGGAAGGTGCAGAAACTATACTCTTTTACATTGGCATTTCATCCTCGATTAGTATTAACGATCTATGGACTGGATTAGGTTACGGAGTGTTAAGTTTGATGGCGATCGCAGCCTTAATCTTGGGAGTAGGTTTACGCATTCCAATCAAACCTTTCTTCCTTATTACCAGTTTGCTAATTTTCTACTTGGGCTTTAAGTTTGTGGGTGGCGGTATCCATGCCTTACAAGTAGCTGATCTTTTGCCTGTAACTCCTGGGAACTTTTTACCAGCAATAGAAGCTTTAGGTCTTTATTCCACTTGGGAAACTACTTTGTCTCAGTTAGGATTAATTGCGATCGCTATTGCTGTGATTTTGTACACACGATTCCAAAAAAATCGTGTTACACAAGAAATATCAAGTGAACAACAAACGGTTAGCGAAAATTCTTAATTTTTGGTTGTTCACTTTTGGTTGGATAAAAACAGTTAGTAATTTATTGAGGAGTGAAGACAAAAATGATTAATTTACCCCGAATTTTAGCAGTCAACACATTGGCGCTGTTAACACTTACTGCTTGCAACTCACAACAACCAACTGCTGATAATAATTCCCCTGCCCCCGCAGCTTCAGCTAGTCCTAGCGCTAGTCCTAAAACTGCTCCAGCAAGTACAGCAGGGAAGGATAATTTAACTGAGATGAAAGGTTATGTTACCCAAGCGGTTAGTGCTGTAAAAGCTAATAACTTTGCCAAAGCCAAGCAAGAATACAAGAAATATGATGAAAAGTGGGAGGCAGTTGAGGACGGAGTGAGGACTAAATCACAAGATGCTTATATCAAAATTGAAAAAGATATGGATCAAGTGACAAATACCCTCGTCACACCAGCGAAACCCGATAAAACTAAGTCAACTGCTGCTCTTAATGCTTTATCAAAAACTCTTGATGCTAATGCAAGTAGTTTGAAATAGCTTCCCAACCTGAGTAGGTCAACCGAGTTCAGGGTAGAACCCCACCCCCAAACCCCCTCCTTGTTCACGGGGAGGGGGAGATTCTTGGGTTTATATTGTTTGATGAAATCGTTCTCAGGTTGAAACTTGGAACGAAAAAATTGAAAAGCTAACTGCTGTTAATTAAACAATTGTTGACAGAGTTGGCGGAAATGATCGCCTCGTTGTTCAAAGTTTTGATATTGATCGAAACTAGCGCAAGCTGGAGATAATAACACAACTTTTGCACTATGCTGTTTAGCTAATTCAGCGCCTCTAGCAACAGCATTATCCATTGTTTCCACAATTTTGTAACTAGAATAACCAACTTCATCGAGTCGCTTGGCAAACGCTTTAGCTGCATCACCTATGAGTAATACAGCAGCAGCTTGAGCTTTAATTGTGTCTAACCAAGCACTATCATCACCTGCTTTGGCTTCTCCACCTGCAATTAAAATCGCTGGGCTATCAACTGATGCTAACCCAACTTGAGCAGCATCATAGTTAGTAGCTTTGCTGTCGTTAATAAAATCAATATCTGCCCATGTGCAGATGTGTTCTAGGCGATGGGGTACACCAGGGAAGTTAGAAATAGCTTGGGCGATCGCATCCTTCTCAATTCCAGCTAATCTCGCTGCTGCTACCGCCATCAGCAGGTTTTGCAAGTTGTGAGATCCCACCATCTTTAAAGCAGATGCACTTAAAATTTGCTCACCTTGAAAGATTACCCAGCCATCTTCTATATAAGCTCCCAAATCAGAGTTGCCGATTAACTTATCTTTACCTTCTACACTTGTCCAGCAAGCATCAGCCCATTGTTGAGTTCCAATTTCATGCAAGTAAGCATCATCACCATTAAATATCTGATGCTTAGACTGACGTAGTAAATGAGCCTTGATGTTGTAATAATTTTCTAAAGTTTTGTGACGGCTGAGGTGATCCGGTGTAAAAGTTGTCCAAACTCCAATTTGTGGCGCAACCGAGGGAGAAGATTCAATTTGATAGCTACTCAGTTCTGCAACTATCCAATCGGGAGGAGTGTCAGCTAGTGCTAACTCGCAAGCAGCATAACCGATATTGCCACAAGCAGGGGCATTAAAGCCAGCAGCTTGAAAAATCGCAGCTATTAAAGATGTCGTAGTAGTTTTACCGTTAGTGCCAGTAATTGCTACCCAAGGACAAGATTGGAGGGAACGCCAAGCAAGTTCCATTTCTCCAATTGTCTTGATTCCCATTTTCCTTGCTTCAACTAAAGCAGGGATATCCCAAGGAACGCCTGGACTAACAACTATTAAATCTATTGATGGTGTTGGAGCAAAAGAATAGCCCAGTTTAACCGCAATTCCCTCAGCTTCTAATTGTTGTTGCTGATTAAGTAATGATTCAGAGGAATTGCGGTTAGCAATGCTTTCCGCGCTAGCGGAATCGCTCAATGTCACGTCCCAACCATCCCGTTTTAATAATCGGGCGGCACCAATCCCTGATTTTCCAATTCCGATGACATGAGCGCTGGGCATAAATAATTAATCTGGCAAAAGTCCCTGGTTTAGCACTAGATTATATTACCTCAAGATTTAGGGAAAAGGGAGATAAGGGAGGTTACAGGAGTAGGTTTTTATATTTTCCATATTTTGGGCAGAGGGGGCAGAGGTAGCACAGGAGGCTATGTTTAATATAAAAACTTGCTTTAGATAGTAACTCTATCCCACAGATTTACTACTTTTTAACTTATTGCGCCCAGAAGATATTGCTTTCTTACTGATGTAAGCTAATGCCACTATACCTAACCCAGATGTTACTCCTGGTTCGGGAACAGATTGGAAGGGTGTAACAGTGTTGATCGTGTAATTTCCAGATAACGATCCTACTAACGTTTGACCAGCAAAAATATTGGTGCGCCAACGGGTGTTTGGCGCTAAATCATTAGAAGCAACTGTAAATTCGATTGTGAGATTGTTATCAGCAGGATTAGGAAATTGAGCGGAACTGTCAAATCCTATCAAGTTTCCATTATTAAAAGTAAAGCTGGGATTTATCTGGGAGAGAAAAGCATTAGGAAAATCAAATGGGATCGTGTCATCTCTTAGGGCAAAGATAGGATTGATTAATTGATTAAGAGATTTAGTTTCTGTCCCCTGTCCCGTTAAGCTGACATCATCAAAACTCAACGAACCAGAAAAGACCTGACAATTACAATTGGCTGTACCTACATAAGTGAAACTGGCTGCCTTGGCAGGCAATGTATTTGTAAAAATTCCCACTGTTAAAGTAGCGCCCGCAGTAGCAAAAGCGATTTTTCGCAGAGAACTTTTTAACGGAACATCCGAAAGTGGTGGAAATTTGTCAGTCAAAGGTGGGTTGATGGTTTGGTTATGGATACATTTCGTTTGTGATTTCATCATCCTAATGGATTAATTTACATTAGTATAAGTGATAGTAAATGATCGCGATCGCAACTACTTTTGACCACACCCATGAGGCTGGGGAAGAGAAAATATTCTTAAATTAGTATTGAACTCACCCCCAACCGTCTTGCAAGTTTAGGTTTTTAATAATTCCAGCAGAGTCAATAGTGAAACCTATTGATAATGAGACAACGAAATTTATACGTTCTTACTCCCCCTGCTTCCTCTGCTTGTCTCAACAAACAACCTTTGTTAACTCAGTATTAGGGTTGGGGTTCTAACTTTTTACGATCGCACCGAAATCTGCCAGAACACGGGCATGATTACGCAGTAATCCCAGTAAATTCAAACGATTACGCTTAATTTCGGGATTTTCATCCATTACCAACACACTATCAGCACCATCAAAGAAGTTACTAACTGTAGGAGCAATTTTAGTTAACCCTTCTACTAATTGTTGATAATCTCTTGATTTCTGGGAAGCTTGAGTTTGTGGTAACAATTCTACTAGCGCATCATAAAAAGCTTGCTCTGATGATTTTTGAAACAATTCTGGACGTACTAAATTAATCGGATCGAGTTGAATTGTATCTAAATCACCTTGCCCAGCTAAACGAGTAGAACGGTTAACAGTTTCGTAAATTTCGTTGAGTTTGCCGTTGTTCCTGATTGATTGCAGGAATAAAGCGCGATCGCGTAAATCTAATAAATCTTGTAACGCCCGTTGTGTATATTCTGGATCGTTTTCTCCTAATACTGCATTCACTAAGTCGTAGTCAATTCCTCTGTCTTCCTGCAATAAGTTACGCAGACGTTGTAAGAAGAATTCTTGTAACTGTTGTGATAATTGAGATGAAGTTTTAGGATATTGAGATACAAAATCAGCAACAATTTGTTGTAATAATTGCTGCAAATTAATTGTTAAATTTGCATTCCAAGTAATATTGATAATGGCATTAGCAGCACGACGCAAAGCGAAAGGATCAGAAGAGCCTGTAGGTAGCATTCCTAAACCAAAAATGCTGACTAAGGTATCTAATCTATCTGCTAAACCAACAACTTGACCTGTAATAGTTGTAGGTAAACTATCCCCTGCACCTCTTGGTAGATAATGCTCAAAAATTGCCGTCGATACTGCTTCGGGTTCCTTGCTGGCGATCGCATATTTATGACCCATTACCCCCTGCAATTCAGGGAATTCTCCCACCATTTGGGTAACTAAGTCAGCTTTACATAATAGCGCAGCACGTTGAATTAAATTGCTCTCCTCGGCTGCTAATTGCAATTGTTCGGAAATGTAACTAGCAATCTTAACGATTCTTTCTACCTTAGCTTTGACTGAGCCTAAATCTTCTTGGAATGTAACTGTTTCTAGTTGTGGTAGATAACTTTCTAACTGATGTGCTAAATCAGCTTTATAAAAATATTGCCCATCAGCTAATCGTGCGCGGATTACCCGTTCATTACCCCTAGCAATAATGTCTGATTTTGCTGGATCGCCGTTAGAAATTGTGATAAAATAGGGTAATAATTCTGTAGCTGCTTCATTTTTAAATACTGGAAAGTAACGCTGATGAGTCACCATCACCGTAGTAATTACTTCTGTTGGCAAGTTCAAAAATTCCGGTTCAAAATTACCTAATACAGCAGTTGGATATTCTACTAAATTAGTTACTTCATCTAATAAATCAGGGTAAATATCAGCCCAACCTCCGACTTTTTTAGCACACTCTTGTACCTGTTGAAGAATGTTAGCTTTCCGCGCCTCTGGATCTACATCTACATAAGCTGATTTGAGAGTTTCAACGTAATCGTTGGCGTGGTTAATTGTTACTGGTTCTGGATGCAATACTCGATGAGTGTGAGAGATGCGATCGCTCTTAATTGTCTCTGAAGCATTAACCCACTCTACAGGTAACACTGCATCATCTAATAAAGTTACTAACCAACGAATCGGGCGGGGAAACTTGAGATCGCCATCAGCCCAACGCATTAACCGCTTACCTTCTAGCCCAAAAATCCACTGAGGAACTACAGAAGTCAAGATTTCCGCCGTTGGTTGTCCAGTAAATTTTTTGCAAACAAAGACAAAATCGCCTTTATCTGTAGGGCGAATTTCCAAAGCCTCTAAGTCTACACCTTGTTTACGGGCAAAACCTTCTGCCGCCTTGGTGGGTTGACCATCTTTAAATGCTGCTTGTGCTGGTGGCCCTTTAATTTCTTCTTCCCTGTCAGGTTGCTGAGTCGGCAAACCTGTAATTACTACAGCCAAGCGTCGAGGCGTACCGTATACATTTATTGCCTCAGTTATGAGGGAATATTCGCCCAGGGTTTGAGGAATGCGAGATTTCCACTGTGCGATCGCATCCGCAACAAATGCAGCAGGTAATTCTTCTGTACCAACTTCTAATAGAAAAGTAGCCATAATGCAATCTGTATAAATTAAACAGCCTAGAAATTTTAACAAAGAAGAATTCAGGAGTCAGGAGCCAGAATTCAGTAGAATACAGATTTTAAATGTTTTTGTTGCTCTTGACTCATAAAATGGGCAATCTATTAACAAAAGCAGTATAGACGTTACGCTTACTCCCCCAGCTTCCCCAGCTTTCCGAGTCTCCCCTGCTTTCATAACTGGGAGTAAATTTATGAATTATTGCGTTAATCCCGCTTGCGGGTATCCAGAAAATCCCGCAAGAGCAAAAGTATGTCATTTTTGTGAGTCTACCCTATTGCTGCGCGATCGCTATCGTGTCACTAAATCCCTGGGGCAAGGCGGGTTTGGCGCTACGTTTCTAGCAACAGATTTGAGTTTACCAAATAAACCAAATTGTGTGATTAAGCAACTTAGACCAACCATGCACACTCCTAGCTTTCTGGAGATGGCGCAGGTACTTTTTGAAAGAGAAGCACTTACCCTAAAAAAGATTGGCAATCATTCCCAAATTCCTCAACTCTTGGATTACTTTGAGGAAAGTCAGCGATTTTATCTGGTTTTAGAATATATACCAGGACTAACAATACAGCAAAAAATTAAGCAAGGCGGCGTATTTAGCGAAGTTCAAGTTAAACAGTTTTTAAACAAAATGCTGCCTCTGTTGGAATATATCCATAGCCAACAGGTAATTCATCGAGATATTAAACCTGCAAATATCATTTACCGCCAATCAGATAAAGAATGGGTATTAATTGATTTTGGCAGTGTTAAAGATAAAATTATTCATCCCAGAACAGATAGTAGTTCAGGACAGACAGCACTAACTGCTTATTCTGTAGGTACGCCTGGATATGCGCCACCAGAACAAATAGCGATGCGTCCTGTATATGCTAGTGATTTATATGCTTTAGGCGCAACTTGTATTTATATATTCACAGGAAAATCAGCAATTGATTTTCGCAACTATTCATCTACAGGCGAAAGGATTTGGTATCAAGACTTAGGGATTAGCCAAGCTTTTACCAAAATTATACAGAAAATGATGGCTAATTCTATGCGCGATCGCTATCACGCTGCTGCGGAAGTAATGCAAGCACTTTCAGTAATACCTGATGTAGATATCTCAGCGCCAGCACCAAAGGATTCTTCCTCCAAGCTACCTTGGAGAAACATTTTACCTAATGGTAAACGTCGATTTTGGACTTAATTGTACAGTAAGCTAGTGCGTGTTTTCAAACCCTTCGATTTCCCTCTGCCCCCTTAAAAAGTAGGGAGGAGAATCCAATCAAGTCCCCCTTTTTAAGGGGGATTTAGGAGGATCTCACCGACAGAAACAAAGCCAATAAAGTTTAAAAACACAGCCTAGAAGGTAGAGTTACACACCCGCCTATCTTCCTCACTCACATCTGGATTAGTCTTCAAATAATCCCGTATCCAACTGCAACTGTGCACCAATAAATCATCTAAATCTAAATTCCACAGTTTCACCGTTTTGTCCCAACTTGCCGAAGCAATAGTTTGACCGTCAGGACTGAAACTCACACTCCTTACCGCAGCTTCATGCCCTTGTAAGTTGTTACGTTCTTTCATAGCAGTAAAGATGTTATTTAACCTACCAGTAATTTCTAACTGCTTTTCATTTGGTATAGAAATTGCTGCTTTTATTGCTTGCAGTTGTTTCCCAGCTTTAATAACTTTCACTAGCGGTTGTAGTTGCCCTTTATTGGCAGCAAATTGTATTTCTGCCGAAGCACTCAAAGCGTCGCTGGAATTTAATAAAGCAGTTTTTTCATTAATTTGCGATTGCCGTGCAAATCCTACGGAGGAAACTGCCAATGCTGCCATTAACATCCCTACCCCAAATGCCAGCTTTTTTTGTTGGTTAGCTTTGCGTAGTTGTTCTTTTAAAACTTTAGATAACTTCGCTTCCGACGCTTTTCTTTTCTCTCGTTCCTTTTCCAGTTCAGCAACTAAGTCTGCGCTTCGTTGCTGGCGAATAAAAGCTACTAAATAATCGTGAATTAGTTGATAACGGTCAGCCGGAGATTGGGGAATTAAAGATACTAATCCTGATTTAACTAAAATTTCTAGCAGTAACTCTAATTTATCTGCTTCCTGGTCTAAAGCAGCAGCTAATTCAGCTTTTGTCTTAGGCGGTCGAGTGTTATTTTCATCAGTTAAAAAATATAATACTAACTCGGCAACCCGTTCATTCTCTTGACCACAATCTTGAATAACACTATTTAAAAATTGCTCAATCAGTTTTTGTTTATTCCCAATTTCCTGATATTGTTGCAGCCTAGAAATACCTTCTGTTTGCAGTTGCATCCCGACTACCTGCAATTCAATCGGACGCACCTCTTTTAACTCGCCTGCTAAATCTGCTACCAAAGCATCAATTAATCCAGGTTCCATGTAAAAAGATCGTGCAGTTAAATCCTTAATTACTTGTTTAGCTTGTGCGGGCGAAAAATTTCCAAAATAATAACGAATTTCTTTATTGAGAATATCGTTTTGAGTGATTTGTAAAGTAGTCAGCCGATCCGCTTCTAATAATAAGTGTAGATAATCCTCTCTTAATGATAAAATTACCTTGACATAACCAATATCAATACGATCTAAACATAAATGCAAAAATTCCCAAAACTTTCTTCTCTCTAATGGGTTAGGGCAATTAAAGAAGAACTCCTCAAACTGGTCAAAAATTAAAATTGTTAAGAGATTGCGCTTAATATTTAATTGCAACTGCTCAATAATACCTTCAACTTTGTCTGGTATAGCAGCTAAATCAATATCTTTAACTTGTTTAATTGCTTCTGCTAAACTGCTTCCTACTTCCTGCGCCCAATCATTATAGTTTCGTACTATAACAGGCAAAGGAGTACGTGAATCAATAGTTACTTGTTGATGTAATGCAGGTACTAATCCAGCCATGATTAAAGAGCTTTTTCCCACTCCCGACAACCCATGAACCACAATTAACTTTTGGTCATCTCGGCTGATTTTGGCAATTAAATTATCAACATCTTGTTTACGTCCCGAAGCTTCAATTTCTTGGGCAATCTTCCCTAGCTTAAACTGATTATTTTCTTGATTTTCAGCTTCAGGCGTACCAACTGAAACAAAAGCAGGATTGATCACTTGTCTTTGAGACTCTAACCGTCCGGCACCAATAAAAGCACGGAATCCATACTGTTGTTCTAGGGAATTTTTCTGATATTTAATATGAAATGCTTCTAAATAACGATGTTGTTGAAAATAGACACAGCGCAATTCTTCTAATATCTGGATATAAAGCTGTGGATTGTAAGAAATATTGCATTTATTTTTAGCAATTACTAAGTTGGATTCTGCTTCTTCTAATTTTTCTAAATATCGTTGACTTTTAGCTAATAATAAACGATACCAACTTTCATAGTGTGATTTTAACCAGCTTAAATCAGGATCTAGCTCCCCCCTACACTCCTGAGAAAGAGGGGTTGATTGTTGCTGATTGATTTCTAATGCTGTTTCTGCATATTGTTTAGCTTGATTCCAGTGAGATTTAGCAATAGCGATCTCAGCTAATAAACCATAAGCATATCCTAGTTTGAGGGGATGAGGATATGTTTGGTATAAATCTACGGCTTTTTTGGCTACTTGCTCTAATTCATCCCAAGATTTTAATTGCTTTAAAGTTTCTCCACAAGCGTTAATAAATTTAGCCACTAAATCAAGGCGATTTGCTTGTTCTAATACTCGCAAACATCGCAAATAATAAATCCTAGCTTTTTGATAAGCTTTTGTTTCTTTAGCTCGATTTAAAACTGCATATCTGCGCCACCATAAACCTAAATAGCATAGCAAAGCAGCTTGTCGTTCAAGAAACTTTTGATTGTCAGATTCTATTAAAATACTACCAAGCGATTTCTGAGTTTTGCTTTTCCAAAATACTAAACTTTGAATATATAATCGCCGTGATTTATCCATGTCATTATTCAGATAAGCTTCACGACCCAAAATAAATCGCTGACTCGCTTCAAGTTCTGGGAGATATTCCCCCCGACTCTGCAATTCTTTTAAAGCTAGTTCCAATTCAATTTGTTGGCAATTAAAATTATCTTGCTCAATAAATCTATATTGGTGAGGATCTAAAACTTGAGCAAATAATTTTTCTGCCTGTTGTTGCAGCAAATCAATTAACTGATTAGTAGTAAAATCAAACTTAATTGGTACACCTGCCCAAGTATACAAATCTGGGGCTAACCTAATCAATTTAGTCAAAATCTCATCATTAACCCACCACACCAACGGAAAGCTAAAATTATGCCGCAATTTATCCCGCGCTTGATTTGTTACACTTAACAAATCATCAATTGCAGTAACAGACTCTAACCCCAAAACCATGATGGCATTTGGGCGATCTTCCCCAACTTCTGCTGCTATAATTGCATCAAGCTTATTTGCAGATTGAGGTAAAAAAATCTCTCGAATATCGCCTAAATTTTGTGACTGCAACTGCTCTAAAATCTGGGCGCGTAACTCAGCATAATTGCACTGTAATAAAATTAGTGTAAATCTGCCTTGGGAAATAGCTATCGCCCGCACTAAGGTTTTGAGCGATCGCTCATTTTTTATGTGTATTCCTTCTGGCTGTTGAGATTCATTCATCACTGAAAAACTATGTTTTTAATAGCGCTTTTGCGCCCGATTAACCCTAACCTTGCTTAAATTGTACCGTTTCCGCCAATACTGGATTAATTCCAAACCAGCGCCCCTGCTTATCGTTATATTCAAACACAAACAAACTTCGCAATAAAGTTTGATATTCTGCTTCACCGCTAACAGTTTGCTGCTGGACTACTTGCTGCAACAACTTCCATTCATCCCCATCAATTGAACGTAATAAAGTATCTCGATATTCCCGAATCTCATCTTCTAAAGTTTCCCGCGATATAGGCGGATCATCTACTCTCAAACAACTATATAAAAGTCCTAATAAATTTCTGACATGACCGCCACTAATGCGGCATAATCGATCTAAAGTTTCAGAAGTATCAAAAATTTCGGTAACTAAGTTTAGCCGTTGTTCTGGCGCAACTTCTGGAAAAGCCCTAGCTAAAACCATTTGCCGCAATAATTCCATTCCAGATTGACACTCAGTACCATCCCGTAATTTTACAGGAACCATTGGCAAAACTGTAGGCGATACACCACCACCTAAGCGATTTTTGAGTGATTCACCATCATTAGAAAAAATTAAAGCTAAGGGGATAGTATAAACTACATGACAATTTAATTTGCGTAATTGTTCACCGCGATCTATAAATAAATATTCTGGTTGCGATCGCTGAGAAGTTTTAGCACGAGAATCAACTTTATCCAAATTATCAATAATTATAACCAGCCCTTTTTTACCCTTAGCTTTCAACTCCTGAGTTGCTTTTCCTAAAATTTCTTCATTTATAGCCTGCAATATGTTATTAGTCCGAGGTTCTAAATACTGGCGCACTTGACTGCGGAGGTTAGGACTATCTTTAGTTTTAGCTGTAATTTTGCCAATTGGTAAAGAAAATTCTGCTTGTGCATTAAGTTCAATTGGTGTATTCAAAAAATCCCCAATTTCCTTAAATAAATTAGCAAAATACCCAGGTTTCAGCTTAATGCCAATTTTTTCTAAACTTTCGCTTACTGGTTTGAGAGTCGCCAATAAAATATCAGTGACATCCACATCAGTCATATCTAAATCTTCAGTGGACTCAAAATAAACCACATGAAAGCCAACTTCTTTTAAATCAGCCTCTAGCCGTCGCAATTCTGTAGATTTACCACAACCGATATGTCCAGTAAACAATTGACAAGTCGGCTTGTCTGGAGATAGTCTGGCAATGGTACGTGCTAATGCTTCAATAACTTTTCCACCCCGCACCGAAGCAAAATCAATATAGTATTTGCGTTCCTCTGGATTTTCTAATATCAAAGTGTGACTAGGATCGCAACTCTGATAAAATCTCTGCAAATCTAGATTCATTATCCTGACCCGCGCTGTCTATACTGCTTTCAAATTAAAGTATCATCTTTTTTCCTAATCTTGCTGTTTCGCAAGCTGACACCCTTAAGAGTACAGTTCAACAGACACAGCCTGTAAAACCAAGATATAGTCTGCCACCTGCCATATATAGCAGTCAGCTTAGACTAAAATTGATGACACTAATTTGTCACCGACGACATTTAATTAGTCACTGTACATAAATCAGGGCGAACGATGGGACTTGAACCCACGAGTGGAGGTACCACAAACCTCTGCCTTAACCACTTGGCTACGCTCGCCATTGCATAAACTGAATATAACATAGACTTTATTAATAGGTCTAGTGTCTATTAAAAATTTACTAGCTCTTCAATCTAGCCGCCAGTAGCGGTAATCTTAGAAAAACATCAATAGCCAAGCTAATGAAGGGTTTGCAAGCTGTCAGTGCAATTGCGGGAGTCGCTTTAGTTGGGGTAGGCGCAGCGATGGCGCTGACTAATCCCGCTCAGGATACTTATGAAGAGTATGCAGTAGAGCAACTTACAGGCTACGTGCAACGGGATATTTGTCCAAAAGCACCATCAATTTTAGGTAATTCGTTGCAGGGTCAGTGTAATTCAATAATTCAATCTCATCAGTCTCAAATTAAGCAACTTATCTCTCGGAGTACTCAGCGACAGAATTTTATTCTATTTAGCATCTATAAAACAGATTTATCTATTCGCACAATTGCGCCATTTTTACCACAAAATGTGTTACCTGAATATCATTTTGAGACAGTGGGTGCTATTGATAATTTTTATACTTACCAAGCACAGCAGAGGTGAAATCAATTAACAATTATCAATTACTAATGAGATTAATTATGTTGCGGCGGCAAATTACCTAAATTTTTTACCAGAACGGCGTAGGTTGGGTTGAGTCATAAGGAAATCCAACCTACTAATTTGATTTATTAATGATTATATTAGTTTTAATAATTTGTGTATAAATCGAGTATTAAAACGTGTTTAAATGAGCTACTGTTTAAACCCTCAATGTCTCTATCCAGTCAATTCTCCCCGTGAAAAGTTTTGTCACAGTTGCGGATTTCATTTGTTGCTCAAA
The DNA here is from genome assembly GCA_036702875.1 of Oculatellaceae cyanobacterium. GTDB lineage: Bacteria > Cyanobacteriota > Cyanobacteriia > Cyanobacteriales > PCC-9333 > Crinalium. Next base: position 100,626 of record DATNQB010000057.1, read on the forward strand.
GATAGATATAGCGCAATTAACCCTCTCGGTAAGGGAGGGTTTGGGAGAACTTTTTTAGCTGTAGATCAAGATATTCCTTCTCAACCTAAGTGTGTAATTAAGCAATTATATTTTTCTCATAGTGATTCTGAAACTTTTAAGAAAGTAGTTGCTTTATTTAATCAAGAAGCAATTCGTTTAGACGAGTTAGGTAAACACCCCCAAATTCCGGCTTTATTAGCTAACTTTGAACAAGAACAAAATCTGTATTTAGTTCAAGATTTTATTGATGGCAATAACTTAGAAGTTGATTTAGAAAAACATGATGTTTATAGTGAAAGTCAGATTTGGGAATTATTAAGAAGTTTGTTACCGATTCTACAATTTATTCACAAACACAAAGTTGTGCATCGGGATATTAAGCCAAGCAATATTATTCGCCGCCAAAGTAATAATCAGTTAGTTTTGATTGATTTTGGAGTTGCTAAACTTTTAACAAATAGCGCCATGTTAAAAACGGGAACAATTATTGGTAGCCCAGAATATATGGCTCCTGAACAAACCAAGGGTAAAGCGTTACCAGCAAGTGATTTATATAGTTTAGGGGTAACTTGTATTAACTTGCTGACAGGTGTTCCACCGTTTGATATGTTTGATATTGTTAATGATTGCTGGGCTTGGCAGGATTTTTTACCAGCAGGTGTAAAAGTAAGCGATCGCTTAACTAGAATCCTCGCTAAACTCCTCAAAGATAGTCTAAAAGAACGCTATCAATCTGTTGAGGAAGTATTGCCAGATATCAATTTAAATAATAGCATAAAAACTTCTCACTCACCGGATGTTATCAGTTTAATTTCCCAATTAAATATTGACTACACTAAGCTACAATATTTATTAGCAAAAAAGAGATGGAAAGAAGCAGACGAAGAAACATGGGCGGTTTTGTGCAAGGCATCTCATAAAGCAGTTGGTAGCTATCTATTTAATAGTGATATTGATAAATTTCCTTGCGAAGATTTGCAGATAATTAATCAGTTGTGGTTGCTATATAGCGGTGGGCGTTTTGGTTTTAGCGTGCAGAAGCAGATTTATCTGGAAGTTGAGGGTGAATATGCTACTTTTTGTGATCGCATTGGCTGGAAAGTACATAACTCGAACTTTACAGATTCAGCCTTTAAGTTTAATTCCTCAGCGCCTATAGGACATTTACCATCACGTCAATGGGTTGGTGGTTATAGTTGGTGGCTACACGCTGAACACATGGCAACTAGGCTAGAACAGTGTGGAATCAATTAACAATTATCAATTAATAATAGGATTAAATTGGCTGTTATTGTAAATTTATGAGATTTTGACTGTCATCCTGACTTCTGAATTCTGACTCCTGATTCCTGACAAAAAAAGATTATCCTCTAGTTATAGTTCTTACTTAGCCAACTATACCTGTGGATGCAGGTTCTAATTTGGTAGTGACGCTAACGTGAGCGTATATAGCAATTGAATGTTTGATGCAATTGTTCACAACTTAGAAATTTAAGCTGACAGTTGATTCAAACAAATTACAGGAGGATTTAATCTGTGTTTTTTCACAAAAAAGAAACGATTCATACAGTAAATATCAATGAGCCTAACCCACGTTTTGCTCAACTGCTGCTAGAACAGTTTGGAGGAGCAACGGGTGAATTGACAGCAGCTTTACAATACTGGGTGCAGTCGTTCCATTGTGAACACGCTGGCATCAGAGATATGCTTCAGGATATTGCAATTGAAGAATTTAGCCACCTAGAAATGGTTGGTAAACTGATCGAAGGTCATACCAAGAATGTAGATCAAACAGAAGCTTATCGCAGTACATTATTTGCACTTCGAGGAGTTGGGCCACATTTCCTAGATAGCCAAGGCAGTGCTTGGAGTGCTAAGTATATTAATGAGGGTGGTGATGTTGTCCGAGATTTGCGGGCTGATATCGCGGCTGAAGCTGGTGCGCGTCAAACTTATGAAGAGTTAATTAAGATGGCTCCAGATCAAGGTACAAAGGATACGTTGGTACATTTGCTTACCCGCGAAATTTCTCACACCAAAATGTTTATGAATGCGTTGGATTCGTTGGGTAAGCTGACTGACCCATTCTTTGGTAATATCCAGCCGGACGATACAGTAAATCTTTACTTCAATTTGTCTCAAAATGGTAAAGATGAGCGCGGCCCCTGGAATAGTGAACCAGATTTTAAATACGTTGCTCAACCAGGTGCTGAAATTAAATCCTAGTTAGTTAGTGTGCGGTTTAATACCCCGTAATTAACTGTAATACCTCAGTGTAACCCCCTCTCTGTCAACAGGGAGGGGGCAAATTTTTGGTTTAAGGCTGCTATATAGCGGTCAGCACTCAGCTATCTGCACAGTCAGCTTTGTTAAAAGCTTTTATTCCCAAGGCTTTCAGAATAGATGCGTGTCCTAACTGCCTTGGCGATTGCTATACAATAGATTTATTGCAAAAAGGCTGATTTTTTTTTGAACGCAGATAAACGCAGATATCAATACAAATTCTCTAGGTGCAAGAGGTGTAATTAAAAGTCAAGGAAGTTTATAAAACAGAAACTATTTATACAGAAACTTGCCTGAAAATAAAATTTAATTAAAAAAATACATTCTATTGGAAACATTCATTAATCTCTTGCCACTACGCTCTGCCTACCTACTGGTATCTCACGGAAGCCGCGATCCTCGTCCACAAGCAGCTTTAGAACAACTTGCTGAACTGCTGAAACTGCGGATAGAGGTAAGTAGGGGTATAAAGACGGCTACGGATACAGATTTGTATAAGGATCAAGGGCAATTAAGTTATCACTCTCCTCTGAAAGAGGGTGAACAGAGGGGCCTTTCCTCTAGTCGTTATAGTACTTTATGCGCTACTGAATTTTTACAACCAATGGTAGGTACTGCTTGTCTAGAATTAGCTTCTCTACCTTTGCATGAGCAAATTAGGGAGTTTGGCGATCGCATTTTAGCTGCTGGCTTTAATCGTTTGGAAATTGTGCCTTTGTTTCTGTTACCAGGGGTTCATGTGATGGCTGATATTCCCGCAGAAGTAAAACTGGCAGGGCAAGCTGTTGGTGCAGATTTAAAAATTGAACTGCGACCTTACTTAGGTAGTCACCCTAATTTAAATTGTTTGTTTGCCAAGCAGATTAGTTCTATATGGACAGAGGCATGGATTTTGTTATCTCATGGCAGCCGTCGCCTTGGTGCTAATCATTCTGTGGAAACATTAGCAGCGCAAATGACGGCGTTACCTGCCTATTGGTCGGTATCACCAAGTTTAGAAGAGCGAGTAGCAGAGTTAGTTAATGCTGGTTATCGGACAATTGCAATTCTGCCTTACTTTTTATTTGCTGGGGGAATTACAGATGCGATCGCTTCAAATGTAGCAAAGCTGCAAACACAATTCCCTACGGTGCAGTTGAGTCTTGGTGAACCGATAGGAGCAAGTTCTGAGTTAGCTGATTTAATTTTAGATTTATTTGAATAAATCTTATTTTGGGGCGGGTTTACGTCGAGCTAGGTATTTTACAAAAATATCAGTTCAACCCGCCCCTACAAAATGTAACCAAATCAAGCTTTTTCCCCGTTATGGGGGGAACCCCAAGTCATTTAATGTCAAATCTAACTATTAACATGAGCATCAGCAGTCAAGAAAGCAACACATTTAATCAAGAAAACAAGCGGTGCATAGGCAAAGTTTATCTTGTCGGTGCGGGGCCAGGAGATCCAGGGTTGCTGACTTTGAAGGGTAAGGGACTGCTAGAGTGTGCTGATGTGGTGGTTTATGATGCTTTGGTTAGTCCGCAGATTTTAATGATGATTAATCCGCAGGCAGAAAAAATTGATGCGGGTAAACGGATGGGTCGTCACTCTTTATTTCAAGAAGAGACGACTAAGCTGTTAATTGAACTCGCCCAAACTCAAGCGATAGTTGTACGGCTAAAAGGTGGTGATCCGTTTGTATTTGGTCGCGGTGGGGAAGAGATGGAAGATTTGGTGCGTGCAGGTGTACCTGTGGAAGTTGTTCCAGGGGTGACATCAGGTATTGCTGCACCAGCTTATGCAGGTATTCCCTTGACTCATAGATCTTATAGTTCTTCAGTTACTTTTGTCACAGGTCACGAGTCTGCGGGTAAGTATCGACCTGCTGTAAATTGGAGTGCGATCGCACACGGTTCAGAAACTATTGTGGTTTATATGGGGATTCACAATTTATCCTACATTACTACAGAACTTGAATCGGCTGGGCTAAGTCCCCAAACACCGATAGCTTTAGTGCGTTGGGGTACAAGACCTGAACAGGAAGAGTTAATTGGTACGCTACAAACAATTGTTGAGCAGGTGGAAGAATCAGGATTTACCGCACCTGCGATCGCGGTGATTGGAAATGTGGTTAATTTACATTCAATTTTAAGTAGGAATTATCAATAATCAATCACCAATTCATAATATTACTGGCGACAACCAGCCACGCAAGAAGTAGTAAAGTGATGCCAGAAACTCTTCAACTACCCGCGTGGTGATCGTTAAAGCTGCTACATTGGGGAGAAAGTCTTGAACTTTTAAGTTTTTTATAGGTATATTTCCAGATTGTAACGTATAGAATTCTTCTGTTCTAGGAGTAACTTTAAAGCGCATTTGGGCAAAAGTAAGTCTGGCGCGGTTGCTATTTAATGCCGAGGTAATTAGGATAATTTGTTGATTACCGAGACCACGCTGTTTTAATATTTGTTCTACCGCAACAGCACTGGAATGTAGATCTAAACTATTAGTTTCTAGGATAATTCTATCGGCTGGCACACCTAGTTGTGAAAGAATTGTTGTGAAATCGCCCGATTGATTCTTGTTATCTTTGGTAAAATTATAAGCAGTACTGACAATCAGGAAAGGACGATTCTCTAAGGATAATTGTTCTTGGTAAACTTGGGCGGCATAAATTAAGCGATCGCTAATATCATTAATCTGAACCTGCCTGATGTAAGCTAAATTACCTTGAGGACTTTCATGCCCTAATACTACAATTGCCCTTGCCCTCTGTGCTGCGGGTGGTGTTAAATTAGCAGGGCATCGATCTTGGCAAATCTCTCTGCGTTGTTGTTCTGCTTGGATAAACTCTCGTTCAGCTTGTTGTGCTAGTTGGTAAGCTAGATAAGGTGTACTTGATAGCAATAAAATCAAAAAAGCTGCCCAAAGTTGGTAATATCCTTCATTCTTTAGGGCATTTTTATTTATTCCAGTTATTGCAAGTAGCAACAACAAAAGTGACAGACCTAGCGGTTTGAAAGGAAAAGATATAACGCTACCTGCGGCTAAAGAAAAAGCGTCATTGGTATTAATAAAGACCAAGACCAAGATCACAAACAAAAATATGCCACCTACCCAGGCGAGATATTCTTTTGGAATCAACTGCGCCAGTACATAGTAGACAAGGGCGCATAGTAGCAGCCACAGTATAACCCGCGTTAGTAGGAGAAACATAAAAAATTCAACAACGTTAGTTTATTTTTGTCGATCTACAGTAGAATTGATTAAGAAATGAGTAAATTTATAAATATTTTTTATATACAATGAAATCGTATATAAAAAATGATAATGTTAAAATATATTTTCTATCCTCAAATTTACGCTTCAATATGAAAAAAATCCTGTTGATATTTATATTCTTGGTTGCTGGCAGCAGTGCTGTCATGGCTTTTTTTTGGCAACAAGCTACAGAGTTACCTAGTTGGTATAATACTACAACAGAAGCTACTAATATTGATCCTGAAAATAATATAAATGGTTTATTAAAAACGGATAAAAACACCGCTAATAATTTTCAAATACCTGAAAAAGTTACTAACACAGAAGCTAATAAGCTTGCTAGTGAGAATAACATAAAAATTGTATTAAAGGCAGATAAAAACACCGCTAATAATTTTAAAATGCCTGAAATATTTACCACTACAGAAACTAATAATATTGCTAGTGAGAATAATCCAAAAGTTATATTAAACGCAGCTAAAAATACTGCAAATAATTTTGAAATACCTGAAACATCTCCAAAGTTAGCAGATTCTAAAACTGTAAATATCAATCTAACTGAAGGTGATATTAACAAAATCATAGTTAATCAGATCGCACCACCGACAAGTGAATATCAACCAAATAACTCAGTTAAAGGTGTTAATACAAAAATTAGAAACGGTAAGATAGAGACAGGCATTGTAGTCAATATTTCAGAATTTTCAAATACTCCTTTTGCCCAAAATAATCAAGATAAGCTGAAGAAATTGACTGAAAAGTTTCCCTTTTTAAATAATCGCGAAGTTTATATAGGTATATCCGGTACACCATACATTGAAAATGGTAATTTGAAGTTTGATGATAATACACAGATTAAAGTAGGAAATTTAAGTTTTACGATTGCTGATTTATCGCAGAAAACAGGTATTTCTAAAGAAAGAATTGAACAAAGGCTGAATTTAGAATTGAAATCAAGAAGAATCAACATAGAGAATTTAGAGATTAGAGACAATAATAGTTTAATCAACAATTCTACTAATTAGATAAAATTGCTCCCAGAGATGAAAAAACTCTTAGTGACAGGTGCTATTGGTTTTTTGGGGTGGAACATTTGCTAGTTAGCCAAACAAAATGGAATATTTAGGGAAGTTATTGCTCAAATTCTTGAGAGATTTCAGGGGTAAATCTGTTAAAAGTTGATTTATAGCAACCGCCAAGGCAGTTAGGACAAAATCTATTCTGAAAGCCTTTATTCCCAAGGCTTTTAAAAAAGCTGACAGAGGGATAGCTGAGTGCTGACCCCTATAACAGATTTGCCGAAAATTAAGCGCATATTAAGTTGATTTCCACCCAGCTACTTAGTTAAATTTTGTGTGTGGCGATAAAAAGCTCTGCTGATTCGCTATTTAAGGGTTTAGAAAAAAAGTATCCTTGAGCTTGATCGCATCCTAAAGCTTTCAATTGATTTACTTGCTGCTGAGTTTCGACTCCTTCTGCGATCGCATCCATATTCAATTCGTGAGCTAAGGTAATTATAGTTTTGATAATTCCTAAATTTTCAGTTTCTTCTCCAATTCGACTGACAAAAGAACGATCAATCTTTAAAGTATTAATGGGAAAACGATGTAAATAACTTAAACATGAGAATCCTGTACCAAAGTCATCAATACTTAAATGAATTGATCTGGCTCTGAGTTGGGACATAGTAGAGATTACAGCTTCAACGTTATCGATCAGCATACTTTCAGTAAGTTCGATCTTTAAACAACTACTATTTAATTTAGTTTCGTTGATAATTTGATCTATTTGCTCAATTAAAATTGGTTCTCTCAGTTGTTTGCCAGAAAGATTAACACTTATATTCAAAGTATTATTAAGTTGATATTGTAGTTGCCAGGTGTGCAGTTGACGGCAAGCTTCACGCAGGATCCACTGACCGATAGTCACAATTAAGCCTGTTTCTTCAGCAATGGGGATAAATTCAACCGGAGAGACAAAACCGCGATTGGGATGTTTCCAACGCAATAAAGCTTCAAAACCTGTGAGTTTGCCTGTGATTAAGGAGATAATTGGTTGGTAGTGAACTAACAATTCTTGGTGTACGATCGCATGGCGTAGGTCGCTTTCTAGTTGTAGTTGTTCGACAGCATGAGCGTGCATTAGCCGATCAAAAATTTCATAACGAGCTTTACCCGCTTCTTTAGCACGATACATCGCAATATCGGCATCTCTTAGTAATTCCGAGCTTGCATGATAATAAGCTGAACTCAAAACAATACCAATACTGGCAGTGGTAAAAACTTGACGATTTTCTATCAAAAACGGTGAATTAAGTTCTAAACAAATGCGCTCGGCAACTCTAATAGCGTCATTGATATCTTGGAGATGATCGAGCAGGATAATAAACTCGTCTCCTCCAAGACGCGCTACTATATCAGTAGCACGGATTAAGGTTTCTAACTTGCGGGCGATCGCCACCAGTAGTTGATCCCCAACTTCATGCCCTAAACTATCATTAACAACCTTAAAGCGATCGAGGTCGATAAACATCACCGCAAATAAATAATCTGTTTGCCGTTTGGCTTGTTTTAGCGATAATTCCAGCCGCTCCATCAATAAATTACGATTGGGTAAACTGGTCAAATCATCGTGCAAAGCATCAAAAAGTAATTGTTCTTCGGCTAATTTGCGAGCGGTAATATCCAAAAACTGACCAATCAAATGCACAGGTTTTCGCTCTGGATCTCTAACTACAGCCACCTGTAAGATGCCATAAACTACCTTGCCATTTTTGGTTAAATAACGACTCTCAGTGTGTAAATCAGAGATTTCTCTTTGGTATAGTTTTTGATGTAAGGTAAGAGTGGATGCAATATCATCTGGATGGCTAAGATCTATCCAAGTTTTCTCTAAAAGTTCTTCGCTAGTGTAACCTGATGTTTCACATAAAGATTGATTTACCCGCATAAATTTGCCATCAAGGGTTTGAATAGCAATACCAATGGGAGCCATTTCAAAAGTTAGGCGAAATTGTTCCTCGCTTTTGCGTAAAGCTACTTCTGCCAGCTTACGTTCAGTAATATCTAATACCGTCCCAAATAAACACACTACCTGACCTAATGAATTAAAAATCGGTCGTCCTTGAGCAAAAAGGTTTCGTAATGAACCGTCACGCACAATCCGAAATTCACATTCATAAGGCTGAGAATTAGCGATCGCTATCCTGAGTGTTTTTTCCCAAAATTCTCGATCTTCTGGATAAATTTGCTTGTTGAAATCTTCCCAATAACGTGGCGCGGCTTGTTGAGCATCAAAACCCCAAAGCCGCAATGTTTCCTCTGATAACCAAACTGTTTGATCGACGATGTATAACTCCCAACTGCCAACATGAGCAACTTGTTGAGCCGCAACCAAGTGTGCTTTTTCTCTAGCTAATGCCTCTTCTGCGAGTTTACGGTCACTAATATCAATGCCCGCGCCAATATAGCCCGCAAATTCCCCATCCGCAAGAAACCGAGGCGTTCCTGTATCTAAAACCCAACTATATTCTCCATCAACTCGTTTTCTGCGATATTCCATCGTAAACCTTTCACGAGCATTGAAAGCAGAGCAATAAATATCTATACATTGCTGTAAATCTTCTGGGTGTATTCCTTGTGTCCAACCGTTACTAAGTTGTTGCTCTAATTTTTGCCCTGTAAACTCTAACCAATGTTGATTTAAAAAAGTATATTTTCCATCCACGTCTGACATCCAGATTAGAACTGGGGCGCTATTTGCCATTGTGCGAAAGCGAATTTCACTTTCAGTGAGTTCCACATTCGCTCGTCTTAACTGCTCTGTGCGTTGATTAATTCGTTGTTCTAGTTCAGCATTGAGGAGGAGAATTTCTGTTTTAGCTGCTTGCAAAGCTAGTTGATTTTCTACACGGGCTAAAACTTCTTCAATTTGGAATGGTTTAGTAATATAATCTACTCCGCCCACAGCAAAAGCTTTCACCTTATCAATTACTTCATCTAGTGCGCTCAAAAATATTACGGGAATTTCGCAAGTTTGCGCTTGTGCTTTTAGGCGTTGACATACCTGATATCCATCCAAACCAGGCATTTTAATATCTAGTAAAATTAAATCTGGTACTTCCGCACCAGCCCCCATTAAAGCCAATTCTCCGTTAATTGCACACTGAACTTCATACCCCTGGTCAGTTAAGGTTTTGTCTAACAGGCGTAAATTATCCGGTGTGTCGTCTACAATTAAAATTTTTCTTTTAACAGAACTTGTAAAACTTTTATTCATCTGAACGTTTATTTTTCGTTAAATCTATTATCACGTCATAGCGAAAATTCTCGGCTAAATGATTAAGTGCTGTAGCCAGAAACCTTTTATGATCAGGGATTTGTGCTATTGCTTGTAAAATTAGCTTGGAATTGAGTTTAGTAGCGGCTAGATGTAACTGAGCAATCCACTCATCGGGCATTCCTGCTAAATCGGACGGTGTTAATTCAACCTGTGGCTGTTCAACTACAGATATTGAGGGTTGTTCATATACATAACGCACCCCTAAATGTTGAGCTAACTTTTCCAATAGTACGTCTTCCTGAAATGGCTTGCGAATAAAGTCGTCGCAACCAACTGATAAAACAATCGATCGCTCGTCATCAAATACACTAGCTGTGAGTGCAATAATTACTGTAGCCTGACCTTTGAGTTGGGATTTGATGCGTTTAGTAGCTTCATAGCCATCAATTACAGGCATCCGCATATCCATTAAGATCAGGTGAGGTTCCCAACTATCAGATAGTGCGATCGCTTCTTCTCCATTAGCTGCTTGTTGGATTTCAAAGCTTAATGGTTCTAGCAGTTTAACTAATAATTGGCGGTTTTCCCAGCGATCGTCTGCTACTAAAATGCGATATTGGGGTTGATTGGGAGCAAGACTAATTATTTGTCTAGTTGATGTTTTATGAGAGATGTTAACTACATCAGCCAACTGCACAACAATATCAAAACTAAAAACTGTGCCTTGACCTAAAATGCTGCTAACAGTAATCTCACCTCCCATTAGTCGCACAAATTGCCTGCTAATTGCTAAACCTAAACCTGTTCCTTGGTGTAAGTTTCGCCCATGTTCCGTTTGCACAAATACTTCAAATACACTTTCTAGCTCATTGGGAGCTATCCCTGAGCCTGTATCTGCAACTTCAAAAGTAATTCCACAAGAAGCAGGGGGCAGGGGGAATGCTTCTAATTGAGATTCATCAATGGCTGCAAGTTTCTTTTTAACTCGCAGAGTTACGCTACCTTTTTCAGTAAATTTGATCGCATTACCCAAAATATTAATTAAAACTTGGCGTAATTTTTGTTCATCTGTTTGGATATATTGAGGAAGATCAGCTTCTTGCTCAAAGATTAACTTTAAACCCTTAGATTCTGCTTTCATTTGGAACATTTCTTTAATAAATGTCAGCAGTTGATCCAAAGCAAAGTTTTGAGGATTTAAAGTAGTGCGACCAGCCTCAATTTTAGACATTTCCAGCACATCATTAATTAAAGCTAGTAAATGTTCGCCACTGCGATTAATAATGCTTAAATATTCCTGCTGTTGAGCCAGGGGAACTGATTTACGAGTCAGCATTTGGGTAAAACCCAGGATAGCGTTGAGGGGGGTACGCAGTTCATGACTCATGTTAGCAAAAAATTCAGTTTTAGCACGGCTTGCTGCTTCTGCTGCTTCTTTAGCCGCCAGTAATTCTTGGGTGCGTTGTTCTACTTTTAGTTCTAGGGTGTGGGAATACTCTGCTAATTGTTGGTTAGCTTGTTCTAAGTTGTTGTAAAGTAAAGCATTTTGAATTGAAATTGCAGCTTGGGAAGTCAGAATGTTAAGAACTTTGAGGCGTTCTGACTGAGAAGGCGTTGCGCGATCGCACTCGAATGCTCCTGTTGTTAAACTATTCTCTAGATATAAAATTCCGATCAGTTTACCCTGATTAATAATCGGTATACATAATACCGACTTGGGTTGATGGGCTTGAATATAAATATCTTGAGTGAAATTCCCCTCAGACATCGCATTATTGATCACAATATTCTCTTTTGTCCGAGCTACATAGTTAATAATTGACTTGGGAATATATATTCCAGGTAAGGGTTCTAAATCAAGCGATTGTAAAGTTGCCACTTCACCCCGCTCAATGGAGCCTTCTGCCTGAATCACCCATTTTCCTTGCTTTTCTAAAATTAAAAATCCTTTTTCTGCTCCCGCATTCTCTATAGCAATTTTCATTAATTTTGTTAACAGCGTATCTAAAACAATTTCACTAGAAATTACTTGTGAAGATTTAAGAATTGTGTTAAAATCTAACTCGTTTAATGTGTGATTTTCAGTAATGGAAGTTTGATTGTTTTGATTGTTTTGAATTAAAGTTTCTATAAAAAGCTGAGGATGACGCGATTCTAAATCTGCAACTTTGGCAGTTGCCCCCCATTTAAAGTAACAATACCTTGCCTCCTGCATATAAGCTTTGGCAATGATGGTTTTGCCTTTGGATAGATAAAAATTCGCAGTTAATTCATGGGCTAGTGCTTCTTCATGGATATATTCATGTTCTTTAGCTAAAGCAATAGCGCGGTCATATTTTTCAATTGCCTGATAATCTTCTTCCAAAACTCGATGGCGCTCGGCTTCTACTAAATAAAATTTATGTAAATAATTCATTGGTGCATGACGCGCCCAAAATTTCAGTTTTTTCTGATTCGCTCTTACTTGTAACAGAATCTCTCCCTGATCTAAAAAAGATGATTCTAAATAAACTCTCAATTGTGTTAAAGAATCATAAAAATAAAGATTAGTAATTAGTGCTAATCCTACAACTCCATCTAGGTAACTTGCGGCGAGTCGGGAATTAACTTGAGCTTGTTCCAACTCATTGAACAAGTAACACAAAATAAGTTTATTTAAATAAAAATGAAACAGTCCATGCCGATCATTTGCTTGTTGAAGATGTGGTAGTCTATTTGATTCGTGATATTGCCCAATAAAACGCTCTGGTGAGGTAGACAATGAAGTTAAATTTAATGTCACCTGGAGATACATTTCTAGAGCATCAACATTTCTAGCTTGTTTAAATGAAGTTAATACTTCAATATAAACAGATAACTCCCGTTGAAGCTCTGTTAATTCCCGTCCGGTAAAATATGAATAATAGCTACGATTTGCAGCACTAAAACCAGCAAATTCTAAATCCCCATTCTCAATTCCAATTTGATGAGCTTCTTGTAAAGGTTTTAAGGTTGTTCTGACATGAACTTTCCAAACCTCAACATTAGTATTTACCACTAAAAGGGTTTTTGCTGCTATAGCTTTAGCCTCAATTTTCTCTAATAAATTTAAGGCTAGTTGACCAAATTGATAACCAGATTCAATATCAAGAGTAATTCCACATAAAATCAACCCATACATTGCATAAGCAAAGGGAGAGGCATTAGCATTACCATACTGAATTGATAAGTTAACTTGTTGAAATACAATGAATGGCAATAGCTCAGGTGCAGCAATATAAGCGGGAGAAATTGCACCTGAAAGGATCTCCATAATTGCTAGTACTCTCGGCTCATTCATCGGTGGCAATTTCAACAAATGTTCAATTTGTTTACCAACTAAATTATTGGTTGTTTCTAAATGAGCAGTTTGAATATCTGTGGGAGTTGGTTGATTGGGAAAGTTGACTCCCAACAGTTTTAGCGCCTCTAATGCTATCTGAATTGCGTGGTTAAATTGAGTTTGTGCGGTATAAGCTTGTATTTTGAGTTGATAAACTTTTACCTGATCCAGCAGTGTTTTGGCATAATTGAGTACGACAGCGGCATACTGATTCATTTGCTCTAATTCACCGTTCAGGTACGCGGCTTGTGCTGCTAAACCATAGAGAGCTAAAGTCAATTCATAATCGCTTTGCCAACTATCTGTTGGTAATATTTCTAAGCCTGCTTGTACATAGCGCAAGGCTGATTGATATGCGCTTGCAGCTTTAGCTTTCTCAGCAGCGATCAAATTTAATTGAGCCAGTTTTATAAATTTTTGTTCTTCGCCTTCCGCAGTTAAGAGGGGAATAGGTATATCTGTTTGGTTTATGCCTAAATTAAGATGGTTAACTATATCGAAAATTTTCTGTTCTAATTGGGAAATTACAGTATTCTGTAGTAATAATTGCCCAATTTGGCGGTGGTAATATCTGCGATCGCTCTCTTCATTAAGTGAATAAGCTGCCTGCTGAATGCGATCGTGGGCAAATTTGAAAGCCACAACTGGTGCATTCTCTGGTAGCGTAACGCCCAATTCCAGAGACTTGTAGGCATTGCTGAGTGGTAAGATTAAACCTTGTGCGATCGCTTCTCCCAGAGCTAATACTGTTTCTCTTAAAGATTTTTCAGCAGCTAAAGCCAAAATTTGTACTTCAAATTGATTACCAATACAAGCGGCTAACCTCAATACTTGTTGCACTGGTTGGTTTAGTTTCTTAATTTTCCCAACCAACAATTCAACTATATTATCTGTAATTTCTTTACTTTGAATTTCTGCGATTGACCACTGCCATTTTCCTACTATAGAGTTAAATTTAACCAGATTTTCAGTATAAAGAGCATTTAAAAACTCATTAATAAAGAAAGGATTTCCGCCAGTTTTTCGCTGTACCAAATCCGCAAGCGGTTGGGTGACATCAAGGGAGCATTTCAGTGTGTCAGCTAACAATTGATTAATATCTGGCAAGCTCAAGGGTGAAAGGAATACGTGATTAACAGCAATTTCAGCTTGTTCAAGTTCAGTAAGCATTAATCTTAAAGGATGCGTAGCACTTACTTCGTTGTCTCGATACGCACCAATTAACAGTAATTTTTGAGGTTCTGCTACTGTCATTAACAAGTGGATTAATTTTAATGATGCAGCATCCGCCCATTGCAAATCGTCCAAAAATATTACTAATGGATGTTTTGGTTGATTAAAAACTTTAATAAATTTTTGAAAGACTAAATTAAAGCGATTTTGTGCTTCTATTGCTGGTAAAGCTGGAATCTCTGGCTGATTGCCAATCAGATGTTCTAAAACTGGCAAAACTTGAATGATTACCTGGGCATTTGATCCTAGTGCTGCTAAAATTTTTGTTCGCCATTGCTGCAACTTTGTCTCACTTTCGGTTAGTAATTGAGAAATTAGTTGTTCAAAAGCTTGGAGTATGGCAAAATATGGAATATCGCGCTGATATTGAGTAAATTTACCCGTTATAAAGTAGCTTTGTTTTTGAGTTAATGGTTTATATATTTCTTGTATCAAGGCTGATTTTCCGATTCCAGAATATCCTGATACTAAAACTAATTCTATTTGGGATCTTGGATTTATACTAGGATGTGATCCGGACAATAAATCATCATTGTTTTTACCGATCAGAATCGCATCTGATTCCACTTCTGCTACTTGGGCAAATGCAGTTATTAATATTTCGATTTCTTGCTGTCTGCCATAAATTTTCTCGGTAATTTGAAATTTTTCTGAAAGATCATGTTCTGCTAAAGGAAAATAACTGATTCGATTGCTTGAATTTAGTTGAACTAGACACCGTTCTAAATCTGCATGGATTCCCCAAGCAGTTTGATAACGGTTCTCGGCATTTTTTGCCAATAGCTTCATCACAATAGCTGAAAGTATTCTGGGGATTTCTTGATTAATCAAATGGGGCGGAATTGCTTCTTTTGCTATATGATGATGAATTAATTCTAGGGAATCTTTTGTGGTAAAAGGTAACTGATTAGTAAGCAGTTGATAAAAAGTTGCGCCTAAAGAATAAAAATCGGTACGATAATCTAAAGAGCGGTTCATTCTACCAGTTTGTTCTGGCGATATATAAGCTAAAGTACCTTCTAATAAATTCAAGTTATTAAAAATTGGCTTTTCCCGTGATACTTCCGTGCAAATTCCAAAATCAATTAATTTAACTTGATCAGTTTTACGATTCCAAATAATATTAGAAGGATTAATATCTTTATGAATTATATTACGGTTATGAACTTGACTTAATATTTCCGCGATCTTAATAGCTAATTTCAAAAAAACTTCTAAACTCAAATGTGTAGATGGCAAGGTTTTTGCTAAAGATTCTCCTCCAATATCCTCAAAAACAATCAAGAGGGTATTTTGATACTGTTCTAAGCTATATGCCTTCACTACTCCTTCTAAATTGAGGCTGTGAGTAATTTTGTATTCAAGCTGATAGTTGGTAATTTCTTCTACGGTGGGATATTCTTTTTTCAAAACTTTGATAATTATCGGCAGATGATCTGACTCACGCACACCTCGGTAAACCCGTGAGTTCGCGCTTTCATGAATTTGGGCGAAAATTTGGTATCCAGCAATTTCAATCATAGCTAGGGTGTTGGAGGTTGAATGAAGGAAGCGATCGCATTCACTGTAAATCTAATATTTATTAGACTAATGAGCAAAAATCATTTTTTTGAGGGTTATCGGTCAATAGGTTGTGCAGTCTCCCCATCTCCCTAAAGTGTCGTAATCCTATGCCAACTTCAGAACTGTCTTATAAATAGATTTCAGTTATAGCAAAACATCAACAGTTAACACTTGGTTCAAACAACCTGTGAAAAAACTGGTACAAGATGTTTCTGATCGCTGAACCCAAGACGCGATAAATAAAGCAGGTTGAATTCTTGAGGTAAGTTTGATGAAACGTTTACTGATACTTTGCACGTTACTGGCTGGCGCACCAACTCTACACAGCCTCTATATCAGCCAAAGTCAAGTAAATTTTAGCAATCCCCAGCAAATTATTGTAGACCAGGAAGCTCAAGCCACTGAACCTGAAACCATTCAAGTAGTAAAACTACCAGAACAATCCGAGTTGCCACAACAACCTGATTATTAAAAATGCTGGCTTGTGATTAACATCACACTTAAAAGTGTGTCAAGTCACATTTACATTGCTTAACACTTTGTTACATTTATTTACAGATAAGCAACAAGGAAACAAGCGATGTACACCACCACTGACGAAAGAGGCATCTTAAACAACTACGCGACTGAACCAAAAATCTCTTATGCCGAATATCCCTCCCAGGAAGAGCAACGCCGTTATGCTATGCAGGGCGGAGTAGCTACTTTGTTAGTCGGCGTATTGCTGCTGATTGCTTTTAGTGTTAGCTAAATCACTTCTGGTATTAATTTGCATTAATTTGAATCAAAGCAAGGAGAAAGACAATGGCAATGATAATTTTGATTGCTCTGTTAGTTGTGGGATGGGTTGCTGGTGCGATCATCGGCACACAGGCATACTTTCTCGGTGAGCAGTCCAAACCGATTCACGAACGTAACTGGCGCTCTGCTGGCTTTGAACAAGTAGCTTATAGCGTCACAGGTACGGAAACAGATTACTTAGAGCGCGTACCTGCATACAGTTTAGATGTTTATGCCAGCCAAAATTTACCTGAATAATTATTGATAATCCCACAGATAAAAATTTGTGGGATTATTTTATGTATTGTAATTATTCTCTAGCAACCGTCAAGTAAAACTGCTACGAATAAATACCACTAGCTTTCTTCCGCAATAAGCCAAATAACGCCAGGCTAACTAAACCCAAAATAGCACTTGGTTCGGGAACGTCAATAATGTCTACTGTGTTTTCGGCAAAGATTATATTATCTTTGTTAAGTGTACCCAAGTTATTGATTCCAACTTGATTAGTGCTGATCGTAGTGTTGGTTACGGTTACTGTACCTTCGTTGTAGATACCAGTATCACTGTCGCTAATGGTACTGTTGGTTATGGTTGCTGTACCTTGGTTGCCCACGCCATAAAAGCTGTTGCTGATGGTGCTGCTGGTTATGGTAGCTGTACCTTTGTTGCCTATGCCCACAAGGTTATCGCTGACGGTACTATTTGTGAATGTCGCTATACCTCTGTTGTCGATGCCCAAAAAGCTGTTGCTGATGGTGCTGTTGGTTAATATCGCTGTACCTCTGTTGTAGATGTTGACGCTTCCACGAGTGATAGTCAGTCCAGAAATCTCTACGGTAACGTCACTAGCAATATCAAAGATATTGAAGTTGTAATCACCGCTAACACTCAGTTGGTCTGCGCCTAAACCATTAATTCTCAAATTATCAATAACGCTGAATCCACTGGTGAGATTAATCGTCTGCTGCCCCTCAGTTAGTAAAAAGTCGATAATATCATCACCGCTAGTATTATTAGCTAAGTCAATTGCGGCTCGCAGCGAACCCGCATTTTCATTTTCTGTATTCGTAACAGTAAACGTAGCAGCGAAACTAGAATTGATACTTAAGGTGCTGAAAGCTATAATTAGTGCTATTTTTTGAAACAATTTCATCGTTACCACTTTTCAAGAAAGGATAAATAACACAAAAAATAAGCACTGTTGCCTAAGTTCTGATCAACTTACTTTACACAAGTTGGAGCATTTTTGTAGAAATGAATCTGCTTTTTTTTCCGCATCTGGGTTGCTAGTATGTGCTGGAGTTGGTCGAATAATACCGTCGAAAAGGTCATTTAGCCCGTAGGGTGTAAAAAAGTGCCATTCGCCTTGGGTATTTAATCGAACACCTACAGCAGTTGCAGTATGCAACCAATCTGCAATTCCCTCTTCAGTACTGTTGTATGATCTTCTACCAGAACGCCAACGAGCAAAACTAGCTTGATTTTTGATATCAAACTTGTATTCAGGAAATTGATTTATTAGGGTGGTTTTTGCTGCTAGTTCTTGAGAGCGATATTCTTGGGGAGTTGCTTTTGCATCGGCTTCATAATCAAAGAAGGCAATATCGAAATCATTGATAATTAACTGACAGTTTTCACCAAAAAGCGATCGCCAAACTGTATTGCGTACTGCACCACCTGCTAACCACCAGTCAGGAAGATTGAGTTGTGCGATCGCAGGTAAGACATCGCCAACGGGGGAGTTAGCGAGAATCGTCTGGAGGCGGGTAGTACTAACCATCGTGGGAAATATCTTCTGTCTGCTGATGCGATAAATTCTTTTTAGAAAAAGTGGCGATCGCTAACCACAATGCTACAACAAACAGCAACGCGCCTAATAAAAAAGGTACTTCTGGTAAGCGTATCGGGGCATTACGAGAGGTAAAGTATCCAAATAAATTAGTCGCTAATAATGGGCCAATAATACTTGAAAGCGCTGTTTCAGAAGCTACAGCGCCTTGAATTGCTCCTTGTTCTTGGGCGTTGACTTCAGCAGAAAGCAGACCTTGTACAGTGGGCTTAATAGTGTAATCAAAACCATTAATCACAATAATCCAGTACATCATCCATCCCGCAGGCGCAAAAGCATACAATAAATAGCCAATTAAACTAAATATTAATCCGATAATAATTGTGCGTTTAGAGCCAAACCGAGAAATTAGCGGTCGAATCAAAACACCTTGCACACTTGCAGTTACTAATCCTAATAATGCTAGTGATATTCCAGCTTCCCCAGTTGTCCATTGAAACTTATAAGTGGTAAATAGCACCCACGTACTGATATAACATTGCAACGCTACATCAGTAAAAAGCATTACTCCTGCTAAACCAAAGATAAATGAGTTTTTTCTGAGCAATTGTAAAGAACCAACTGGGTTAGCCCTACCCCAAGAAAAAGGACGGCGGTTTTCGATAGAGTGAGACTCAGAAACTACAAAAGTTCCATATAGCAAATTCAAAAATGTAATAATTGCGGCAACACCAAAAGGGAAACGTAAGCCCCAACTACCTAACAAACCTCCTAAAGCTGGCCCTAGCACCCAACCGGAAGCAATAGTAGCTCCGACTAACCCAAAATTTTTCGCTCGTTGTTCAGGTGGACTAACATCAGCAATGTAGGCAAAAACAACAGCAGAACTAGCACCTGTTAAACCATTAAGGATTTGAGCCGCAAATATCCAAGGCAAAGTAGGCGCAAATGTTAACGCTACATAGGTTAATCCTGTACCTAAAAGGGAAAATAGCAATATTGGTCTACGACCAAATTGATCGGAAAGAGCGCCCTGAATAGGTGAGAAGATAAATAACATCAAGGCATAAGTAGTAACGACCGCGCCGTAATAGTAGGAAGCAGTAGAGACATCGCCAATAAACTCAGCAATTAGTTTAGGGAGAATGGGAATACTAAGACCAATTCCCATCACGTCTAAGAATAGCGTGATTAAAACAAAGATTAAATTAGGCGATCGCTTTAACTGCATCAGATAAAAGTTGAATAATATGGGAAAGTCGTATACATCATACTTCTTTGCCTTCCTTGTTCTGTTCTCTCGCTATCTTATGACCAATGACCAACCTGAATGAAGAGCGTTTATTTCCACCCAGCTACTTATTTGAGTGTTTTTCATCTATATCAGCATAATTCCAATGCCAAGCAGAAATATAAATGAGTATTAATATTGCAGATTACAAGCTACTCACCACTATTTATGAGAGTGCGACTCACTTAATTTATCGGGCTGTCAAAGAATCTGAACCTGAATCAGAACCAGCCTCAATAATTATTAAACTTATTAAAGCTGAATATCCTACGGTAGAACAACTTACCCGCTTAAGACATGAATATAATATCCTGCAATCTCTGGATATAGCAGGAGTTGTTAAACCTATAGCTTTGTGTAACTATCAACAAGGTTTGGCGCTGGTGTTGTCAGATTTTGATGGAGAACCTCTGACAGGCGCGATCGCGCAAGCGCTGACTTGTCAGTTCGCATCCAACTTTAATTTAAAGAATTTCTTAACAATTGCGATTAACTTAGCTACAACAATTGGTGAGCTACACCAAAATCATATTATCCACAAAGATATTAAACCAGACAATATTTTTATTAATTCTGCAACAGGTGAAATAAAAATTATTGATTTTAGTATTTCGTCATCCCTATCAAGAGAAAATTCTAGCATTAGCAACCCTAACTTAATTGCAGGTAGTCTTTCCTATATCTCACCAGAACAAACTGGCAAGATGAACCGTTCAATAGATTACCGCACTGACTTTTATTCGTTAGGTGTCACCTTCTATGAAATACTTACTCATCAGTTGCCATTTTCCACAAATGATGCTTTAGAATTAGTGCATTCTCATATTGCAAAAATACCAGCAAAACCGCAGGAAGTAGCGCCAATTCCTCAAGCTTTGTCTGATATTGTGATGAAATTATTAGCTAAAACTGCTGAAGATAGATACCAAAGTGCTTTAGGACTAAAAGCTGATTTAGAAATATGTTTAGAGCAATTACAAACAACGGGAGAAATTAGAGAATTCCCTATTGGTCAACTTGATAATAGTAGTCAATTTTCGATTCCTCAAAAACTTTATAATCGTGAAAAAGAAGTTGCTATATTGATGAACGCTTTTGATAGTGTTAGTCATGGCGCAACCGAAATAATGTTAGTAAGCGGTTACTCAGGTATTGGTAAATCTTCTTTAGTTAATGAAGTTCATAAACCGATTGTCCGCCAACGGGGTTATTTTATTTCAGGAAAATTTGACCAATTTAAGCGCAATATTCCTTATGCTTCTTTAATTCAAGCTTTTCAAGGATTAATGGAGCAATTGCTTACAGAAAGTGTCGAAAAAATAGCTATTTGGAAAAGCAAACTTTTAGAAGCTTTCGGCTCTAATGGTCAAGTAATTATTAATGTTATTCCTGAAATTGAACGCATTATTGGTTCTCAGCCTCCTGTACCGGAATTAGGGGCGACGGAATCTCAAAACAGATTTAATCGGGTGTTTCAACAATTTATTAATGTTTTTGCTCAACCAAAACACCCATTGGTTTTATTTTTAGATGATTTGCAGTGGGCTGATTTAGCATCTTTAAAGTTAATTGAATTACTAATATATGAATCTGGGTGTCAATATCTATTAGTTATTGGCGCGTATCGCGATAACGAAGTCAACCCAACTCATCCATTAATGTTGACTTTAAAAGAAATTAAATCTGCTGGTGCGGTAGTAAATAATATAGTGCTTCGAGCTTTAGAAGTTGCTCATGTCAATCAATTAGTGAGCGACACACTGCATAGTGAGCAGTTAAAAACTAAATCGTTAGGGGAGTTATTATTTAGCAAAACTAGAGGTAATCCTTTTTTCTTAACTCAACTGCTGGAATCTCTTTATCAAGACAATTTGCTGTTATTTAATTTTAGCAAAGTTTGTTGGGAATGGGATAGCGATCGCCTTAACTCCATTAATATCACTGATAATGTTGTTGAGTTAATGGTCAGTCAGATACAAAGGCTACGATCCAAAACTCAAAATGTTTTAAAATTAGCCGCCTGCATTGGTGACAAATTTACCTTAGATGTTTTAGCTCTTGTCAATAACAAATCACAATTTGAAACAGCTAATGATTTATGGGAAGCACTACAAGCTGGTTTAATTTTACCTCTTTCGGAAGCCTATAAAGTTCCTTTATTACTTGATATCGAAACTTCATATAATTTACCAATTGAGCCGATAAAAGTTAGTTATAGATTTCTCCACGACCGAGTGCAACAAGCTGCGTATTCTCTAATTGCAGATGCAGACAAAAAAGAGACTCATTTAAAAATTGGTCGATTATTATTACAAAATCAGACAGATGAAGAACAGCAAGAAAATATATTTGATTTAGTAAATCAACTCAATTATGGTACTGAGTTACTTACCTTAGAATCAGAAAAATCTCAGTTAGCTGAACTAAATTTCATTGCAGGTCAAAAAGCAAAAGCATCAACAGCATACGAGTCGGCTGTTAAATATTTAAATTTAGGTTTGAGATTGTTGCCAGTAGATAGTTGGGAATCTCACTACAACCTAACATTAGCACTACATACCGAAGCAGCAGAGGCAGCATTTCTGAGTGGTGACTTTGAAGAAATGCAGAGGTTGGCTGAAATAGTGCAAAACTGCGCCAAAACGCTATTAGACATCGTAAAAGTGTACGAAGTGCAGATTCAAGCTTATATGGGGCAGAACAAGCTACTAGAAGCACTGAATACGGGGCTGCAAGCCTTAAAGCAGTTGGGGGTAGAGTTTCCCGACTCGCCAAATCCATCTGATATTGGGCAGGCGCTAGGGGAAACTGCGGCAATTTTGAGCGGAAGGCGGACTGAGGACTTAATCAATCTCCCTGAAATGACAGATGCTCATCAACTAGCAGCTATCAGGATTTTATCAAGTATATTTTCTGCTTGCTATTCTGGGATGCCCTCACTGGTGCCTTTAACAGTGTGCAAACAAATTGATTTATCCGTTCAATATGGCAATGCTTCTGTATCTCCTTTTGCATATTCCGTATATAGTCTTCTTCTGTGCGGGGCTGTAGGAGATATTGAGCGGGGCTATGAGTTCGGTCAATTAGCTTTACGTCTAGTCTCAAAGTTAAATGCCAAAGAAATCGAAGCCAAGACTCGCCACTTAGTCTATGCTGCCGTTCAACATTGGAAAGAACACGTCCGCAATACCTTAGAACCTTTCCTGTCAGTTTTCTCTAACGGACTGGAAACCGGAGATTTAGAATATGCTGGCTATGCCGTCATGGTGTGGAGTCATTACTCGTTTTTTGTTGGCAAGGAACTAACGCAACTCGAACGAGAGATAGCAATTTACACAGATGCGATTCATAAAATCAGCCAAGAAACAGCACTTAATAATACAAAAATCTGTTGGCAAGCAGTCTTAAACGTGATGGGAAGAAGCCAAAGCCTCTACCAGTTAAAGGGGGAAGCCTACGACGAAGAGAAAATGCTGCCGCTACATCAGCAAACTAACAATCAACTGGCAATTCATTACTTATACTTGCACAAACTTGCGCTTTGTTATTTGTTTGAAAATTACTCGGAAGCCTTGAAAAATATTCCTCAAGTAGAAAGTTCTTTCGGCGCATCTACAGGGCAGCTAACTGTTGTGATTTTCTATTTCTACGATTCTCTAGTACGGCTGGCTGTGTATTCCGATTCACAGTATGAACAAGAGGAGATTCTTAACCGAGTACAAGCTAATCAAGAAAAAATGCAGCAATGGGCGCATTATGCCCCAATGAATCATCTGCACAAATACTATCTAGTGGAGGCAGAACGGCATCGAGTTTTAGGAGAAAAAATAGCAGCAATGGAAATGTACGACAAAGCTATTGCTCTAGCTCAAGAAAATGAGTATATCAACGAAGAAGCACTGGCTTACGAATTAGCTGCTAAATTTTATTTGTCCTGGGGTAAACAAACTATTGCCCAAACTTACATGAATAATGCCTACCATGCCTATATCGGCTGGGGGGCTGTTGCTAAAGTTAATTATTTAGAAGAAAAATATCCGCAGTTGATTGTGCGATACTCGCATCTTGCAGATCGATCGCTCAGTATAGACCAAGCAACAACTGTCACCTCTTTTAGTAGCGCCGATTCTACAGATTTTCTAGATTTGGCAACAGTAATGAAAGCTTCTCAAAGCATTAACAGTGAAATTGTCCTTGCCAATTTGCTAGACAAGTTAATGAAAACTTTGATCGAAAATGCTGGTGCTGAAACTGGGGCATTGATTCTATCAAAATCTGATGAATTATTTATAGAAGCATCGGGGAATAAAGATGAAGTAAAAGTACTGGAATCAATACCAGTAGCAACGAGTCAGCAACTACCGATAGCAGTGCTTAATTATGTTGCCAGAACTGAGAAAGATGTTATTTTAAATGATGCTAGTAATGAGGATGTTTTTCAGGCTGATGCTTATATTAAAGAACACCAACCCAAGTCGGTTTTGTGTATGCCAATTGTCTATCAAGGCAAACTAACGGCGCTTCTTTATTTAGAAAATAATCTAATTACAGGTGCTTTTACGCCAAAACGGGTAGAAGTATTGCGACTGCTATCATCTCAAGCTGCGATCGCACTTTTAAATGCCCAACTCTACACTAACTTAGAAACAGCCAACCAACAATTAGCAGAATACAGCGATACTCTCAAAGCCAAAGTAGAAGAACGTACCCAACAATTAAAAGAAAAAAATGAGCGTCTGGAAGTAGAAATAAAAGAGCGCGAACGAGCCGAAAAAGCGGCTGATGCAGCCAACCAAGCAAAGAGTGAATTCCTTGCTAACATGAGTCATGAACTCCGCACCCCACTTAATGGGATTTTGGGTTACACTCAGATATCTAAAAAAGACCGAGATTTAAGTCACCAGCACAAACATCGTATAGATATCATTCATCAATGCGGTGAACACCTGCTAACACTGATTAATGATGTTCTAGATCTTTCTAAGATTGAAGCTAGAAAAATGGAGCTTTACCCAAAAGTATTTCATTTTTCAGAATTTTTACAAGGACTTGTCGAAATCTGCCGAATTAAAGCCGATCAAAAAGGAATTTTCTTAAATTATCAAATCCTTTCCACACTTCCAAAATTAATTCAAGCTGATGATAAACGGCTACGACAAATTTTGCTCAATTTACTTGGTAATGCTATCAAATTCACCGAGCAAGGAGCCGTAACGTTGCAAGTAAGTTATCAATATGAGAAAGTAGAGTTTCAAATCGAAGATACAGGCATTGGCATCGCTGAAGATGACTTAGAAGCCATATTTTCCCCATTTCAACAAGTAGGAGAAAATAGCCGCAAAACTGAAGGAACAGGATTAGGTTTGGCAATTACTCATCAGTTATTAGAACTTATGGGAGGCTCTATTAATGTCAAGAGTCGCTTAGGTCAAGGCAGCATTTTTACCATAGAATTATATTTACCGGAAGTTGATAAAAAAGCTGATGTTGCCACCTTTATAGAGCGTAATATCATTGGTTATCAAGGCGACAAACTGAAAATTTTGATAGTAGATGACAAGTGGACAAATCGTTCTGTTTTGGTCAATATGCTTTCCCCAATGGGGTTTGAAATCATGGAAGCAACCGATGGTTTGGATGGTTTGAAAAAAGCCAATGAATTTAAGCCAAATGCCATCTTGATGGACTTAGTAATGCCTGTGTTAGATGGCTTTGAAGCTACCCGTCAACTGAGAATGATACCAAAGTTAAAAGACACGGTAGTAATTGCTATATCTGCTAGCGTTTTAGAACCTGAGCAACGGCAAAGTATCGAGGTTGGTTGCAACGATTTTCTCTCCAAACCTATCCGACAAACAGATCTGTTAGAAAAGTTAAGGATTTACTTAGGGTTAGAATGGATTTATGAGGATTTAATCGAAAATCAACAAGAGATACAAGATACTAATTTTCAATTACAAAACTTAACAGAGTCTAGCGGTATTGAAAATGATCAATTAATTATTCCACCAGCCGCAGAAATAGCAAAATTACTCGATTTAGCTATGCGAGGCGACCTGCGTTCTATTGCTAAAGAAGCAACTAAACTCAAAGAGTTAGATCCGCAGTTGGAGCCTTTTGCTACCCATCTGTGTCAACTTGCTAAAGAGTTTAAAGGTAAACAAATTAGGGAATTTCTTAAACAGTTTTAAGAGGTATAAATGAGGGTTGATTCTACTGATAAAGGGGTTATTTTAATTATTGATGATACTCCTACTAATTTAGAAATATTACTGGATTTTTTAGAAGATTATGGCTTCAAGGTTGTAGTATCTGAAGATGGGGAAAGTGCGATAGAGATGGCAGAGTATGCCCCGCCAGACTTAATTTTGCTAGATATAATCATGCCAGGAATAGATGGGTTTGAAACTTGCCGCCGCTTAAAAGCTAACCAAGTTACTCAAGATATCCCGATAATTTTTATGACCGCCCTGACTGATAAGGTAGATAAAGTTAAAGGGTTAAATCTGGGCGCGGTAGATTATATTACTAAGCCACTAGAACATGAAGAAGTTTTAGCTCGGATTAATATTCATCTACGTTTACAAAATTTGACAAAAAAATTAATTGAGCAAAATGTGCGTTTAGAAGAAGAAATTAAACAACGCCAACAAGCACAACAAAAAAATAGCGAACAAGCAGCTTTGCTAGATATTACAACTGATGCTATCTTCGTGCAAGATTTGTCAAACAATATTGTGTTTTGGAACAAAGGCGCTGAAAGATTATATGGATGGGAAGCAAATGAAGCTATTGGCAAAAATGTTTTAGAACTTTTGTATAAAGAAATATCACCAGAAATTCAAGAACCCTTACAAAATATTATATTAACTGGTGAGTGGCTGGGAGAATTGCCTCAAGTTACAAAGGATGGCAAGAATTTAACTGTAACCAGCCGTTGGACAAAAGTGCTGGATTCTAACGGGCAACTTAAATCAATTCTTGTCGTAAATACAGATATTACAGAAAAAAAACAACTAGAATCGCAATTTCTCCGCGCTCAACGCATGGAAAGTCTTGGTGTACTAGCAGGAGGAATTGCTCATGATTTAAACAACGTACTCACACCTATTTTAATGGCTGTGCAACTGCTCGAAACTAAACTGAATGATTCTCAAAGTCAACAGTGGTTGCAAATCTTAGAAAGAAATGTTAATCGTGGGGCAGACTTAATTAAACAAGTATTATCCTTTGCTAAAGGAGTAGCAGGTGAAAGAACAACTATTCAAATCAGTCATTTAATTCAGGAAATTAAACAACTTGCTTCTGAAACTTTTCCTAAATCAATTCACATTTCCACAGCTATTAATGCAAATTTAAAAACAGTCTTTGGAGATGCCAGCCAACTGCATCAAGTGCTACTTAACTTAGTAGTTAATGCTAGAGATGCCATGCCTCAAGGAGGAGTTTTAAAAATTGCGGCTAATAACATTTATATTGACGAACATTACGCACGAATTAATATTGATTCTAAAGTAGGAGAATATCTAGTAATTTCTGTATCCGATACGGGAATAGGAATTGAGCGAAATATCTTAGAAAGAATATTTGAACCATTTTTTACTACTAAAGAATTAGGCAAAGGTACAGGTCTAGGTCTGTCAACAGTGGTTGGCATTATCAAAAGTCATGGGGGTTTTATTACTGTTTACAGTGAAGTAGGTAATGGAACAGAATTTAAAATATATTTACCAAGTAATGAGGCACTCACACTTAGTCAATCTGTAGATTCAACTAAGTTATTAAATAAAGGACGGGGAGAACTAATTTTAGTTGCTGAAGATGAAGAACCAATTCGCAATATTACTAAAACTGTATTAGAAATTCATGGCTACAGAGTAATAACAGCAGCACATGGTGCGGAAGCAATTGTTTTATATAAGGAATATCAGTCAGAGATTAACGTAGTGTTGCTGGATATGATGATGCCTTATATGGATGGTTCAGCAGCTATCCGCCTTCTTGAACAAATTAATCCAGAAGTTAAAATTATTGCTGTTAGTGGTTTAGCTTCTAATGAAACGATGCCTGCAATTAATAATTCTTGTGTAAAAACCTTTTTGCCAAAGCCATACACTTCTACAGAAGTATTAAATAGATTACAGATGGTGATGGAGTACAAATAATGACATTCATTCTTCACTTTGCATCTAAATTTAGTAACCCCTCCCCAACCCTCCCCGCAGGTTCGGGGAGGGTGCGCGTTAGCGCGGGTGGGGTAATTCACTAACTTAAAATCTAATTATTTTAATTTTTTGGCAATTTGAAAAGCGCAGAGGTATGAAATCTGAATACTACCGCCATAATTCTTTTCTATTTTTTCCCTCAAACCTTCAAATAAATCATTCCTAGTTTCTTCGTCTAATGCTAAGTATGGCGATAGACTGCTTAAAAGCAGCAAATAATCATCAATACTATAAGTTACTTCACAGGCGATATGTTCGGAAACTAAATCTTTAAATCTACCTGAATTAATAACTATTTGTCCTAAACCTTTAAGGATTTCTTCCTGCGTCTTCCTATCTTCATATCGTACAAAAGAGGGAGCATAAATTTGATACACTTCCTTCAAGTCTTGGTAAACCTCATAATGAGGTTGAGGTGTCATGTTCCACAACAATATTAAGCAACCATTATCTTTTAGAGTATCGGCTGCTTTGGGATATACAACATCAGGTGAAATCCAATGAATTGAAGTAGCTGCTAAAACGGCATTAAATCTCTCATTTTCTAGCTGACAATCTTCAAACGCAGTATTTTTAATCTCTACATTTGGATATGATGCACAGTTTTGTTGTGCTAACTGACAAAATTCTTGGTTTGGCTCAATACAAACCATCTTAAAGCCTAATTGAGCAAATCCTACAGTTGCATTTCCAGGGCCACATCCAATCTCAAGAATAGCTGCTTCCGAGGAAAGTTGCGTTAACTCTACAACACGATTAATCAATTCTTGAGGATAACGGGGTCTTGCTTTATTGTAGGCATCTGCCGCAGAAGAATACCAAGTTTTTCTTTCTTTTAAGTCTTTGGAATAAGAGCCTTTTATGATTTCTTCCCAGTCTTGCATAAGTTATTATTAAGGTTAATTAAGAAATTTTAGTGAGTAATCCTAAGAAATTTTTAGATGTAGGTGTGAGCAATGTGCGACGATAACTATCTGCGGCTTTTTTAATTCCTTCTGCTTGAGTTGGATAAGGATGAATTACGCCAGAAAGTTTATTTAAACCTACCTTACCGACAATTGCTGTCGTTACTTCTGAAATCATTTCGCCTGCATGACGTGCGACAATAGTTGCACCTAAAATTTGATCTGAGCCTTGCGGATGATGGATTTTAACAAATCCTACCTCTTCACCATCTGCGATCGCACGATCTACACTACTTAAAGGAATTGTAATTGTATCTACATTAATCCCTTTTTCCTTAGCTTCATGCTCATACATTCCCACATGAGCAATCTCAGGATCAGTATACGTTACCCAAGGCATCACTAAATCACTTAGTTTCGCTCGTCCCAAACCAAAGGGAGAAAATAAAGTATTTTTAATCACAATTCGCGCAGCAGCATCAGCAGCATGGGTAAACTTCCAATTCATGCAGATATCGCCAGCAGCATAAATATTCGGGTTGGTTGTTTGCAAGTAATCATTCACCTTCACCCCATGAATGCGATCGTACTCTACCCCAACAGCTTCTAAATTCAAATTTTCAACGTTGGGACTTCTACCCGTACCCACTAAAATTTCATCTACTGTTATAGATTCCTCAGAATTATTATTTGTAGTAAAGTAAATCTTTTTTCCTGTAGTAGTTTTTTCTACAGATGTAATTTTAGAATTTAAGACTAAATTGATGCCTTCATGGATAAACACATTTTGAATAATTTCCGCCGCGTCCGCATCTTCTTTATTGAGAAGATGGGAACCAGTATGAAATAGAACTACCTCACACCCAAAACGGCGGAAAGTTTGAGCTAATTCGCAACCAATCGCACCACCACCGATTACCGCTAGACGTTGAGGGCGTTCTGTGAGGGAAAATACCGTTTCATTAGTCAGATAACCTGCTTGTTCAATTCCCTGAATTGACGGTTGCGCTGCTCTTGCTCCTGTTGCAATCACAGCTTTCTTAAACTTAAGCTTTTGGTCGCCTACTTCAATTGTATTACCACTAACAAAACGACCACTACCCAAAAAAACATCAACTCCAATATCCTGAAATCTCTGTGCAGAATCGTGAGGACTAATATTTGCCCTAATTCTCCGCATTCTTTCCATCACACAAGCAAAATCAACTTGCACCTGTTCGCGGGGAACATGAACACCAAAACGTTTTGCTTCCCAGATTTCACCAACAACACGCGCCGAGCGAATAATAGACTTAGAAGGAACGCAACCAACGTTCAAACAATCGCCACCCATCAAATGCTTTTCAATCAAGGCGACTTTCAAACCTAAACCTAAACCTGCTGCACCTGCTGCCACAACTAATCCAGCAGTACCACCGCCAATCACAACCAAGTTGTAACAATCAGCAGATTCAGGATTAACCCAGTTTGGTGGATGTACATAGGAAACCAACTTTTGATTATACTCATCCACTGGCAGAACTGAGACAGTCTGAAAGTCTGAATTAGACATTAATCTTACTCCGTTGATTGCATCCGCGTTCTAGAAAAAGTTCTCAGTTTGATTGTTGCAAGTATAGCAACCACCACAGCATTTAGAACATTAGACATCTTGCTATCAATCACAATTTTTTTATCGCAGATGTGAGCAGATAAGCGCAGATTACGCAAATTAAATACCAAGATTGATAGTTTTCCTAAGCTTGCTGTCCGTTGCTATAGGGTACTAAATAAGTATAAATACTTGGTAAAAATGTCCTGAAAGCGGAGGGTTGTTAGGGAAGAGTTATTAACTAGCCATTCCTTGAGGATGACTAGCACTTAAACGTTAGTTGCGTAGTGCTGTGCATTAGCTCATCTAACGTTGAATTACTAAAAATCTTTCCTGATTATGAGTTGTCTTGATGATGCCAGTCTGATTCACAAGTTTATTTTAGGTGAGGGTGAACTTTTATCAAATCCCCATCTCAGAGTTGAGTCGGCTTTTGATATGGTTCAACTAATTGCTAAAAAAGGCGGTGTGGTTGCTGTCATCAAGCAGAATTGTGAAATTGCCTCAGTATTGGTTAACTTGTCGTCTCCATACTTGCGGTTAATCCACTCTGTATTACTAAAACATAGTTTTGTACCTCTAGGTCAGTTAGAAAATAAAGTTTTTCTTAAATATGAGTATCATGAAATCCCTGCGGGATATCAAATTAATTACACATCTACCAAAACGCTTTGGAGTAAATGGTATACCCAAACATATCGTTCTCGTAAACAAGCAATTGAACTAGATATTTTAGTGTTAATCCGCTCTGCTTGGTATCCTATTAAAAATATTTCCTATACTCCAGGGGAATTCTTTATTGAAACTTTAGCTGGCGAATCGCATTTACATAACGAAGATAGAGTAGTTTGGCTAAACAAAATACAAGTTAAACCATTACAAGAAACCTTACAACCATCTCCAACACAATTACCACCTAGCCAAGAGCTAACGCCAGAAAATGTTTCTACCCAACTACAATTAGCTTTAGCTATACGACCTTTAGCTTTGCAGGCTTTCTATAAATGTGTAGAATTGCAACTAACTCAAGAAGTGAAATTAGGTTATTATATAGTTAAATTATCAAATTATAAACTAGCGTATCAGCCTAACAGTGAAAGTTTGTTTATTGCAGATACTTCAAGGGGAGTAGTTGCTAAGTACCGAGGAGAGCAAGTTGAAACTGCTACTAATTTAGAAGTTCAAGATGTTAATTCGTGGCAAGCGATATTAGTTAAGTTAAAAAGCTTGGATTCACAATCTTTGCATTTAAAAAACTGAGTAGAGGCGAGTTTCAGTGAGATTTTTATATGCTAACTAGATATAGGCGAATCCGCCCCTAAAAGATAAAATTCGTAGCCTTAGTAGATAAAATTTTGGCTAACATCTGCGTAATTTGCGTCCATCTGCTCACATCTGCAAGAAAAAAGATAATTTTTGCTGATTGGTTTAATGGCTAAAAAATTTCATCTTGTAAAGCTTTTTTAGCTATCCGAGAAACATAAATTGTGACAAAGACTGTAGCAATAAATCCAATTATCCGAATTGCCCATTGCACAGTAGGGTTAGTAGGTTGAGAATCTGTGCCAATTAGAGCAATATTTCCTGCTAAAGAACCGATGTAAACATACATAATTGTGCCTGGTATCATCCCTAAAGATCCAATTACAAAATCTTTAAGAGAAACTCCAGTAATTCCAAAAGCGTAGTTTAATAAATTAAAGGGAAATATCGGAGATAAGCGGGTTAATAAAACAATTTTTAATCCTTCTTTAGCCACACCACGATCTATAGCCTGAAATTTATGATTAGCTGCTATTTTATTATCTACCCAACTTCGTACTAAATAACGACCCACCAAAAAAGCCGCAGTTGCTCCGATTATTGCACCAATAAAGACGTAGAGTGAACCTAAAACTACGCCAAAAACCACGCCAGCACCGAGAGTTAAAATTGAGCCAGGGAAGAAAGCAATGGTAGCAATAATATAGATAGCAATGAATGCGATCGCACCTATTGCCCCCAAACTATCAATCCACTGTAAGGCATTACGCAAAATTGCCTGCGGGTTAAAATCTTGAGTGTTAACGGCTTCTTGTGCCAGAGCAGGTTCAGTGGTTACAAGGGTGATAATAGATGCTAACACCACTATCAGGATCAATTGATATTTCCACTTAGTGGCAGCAAATTTTTGTTTAAGCAGTTGATAGAGCATTTATTTATAGGAAGTATAACTATGCAAAAAGGCGATCGCATTGAATTTAGTTTTTGGGAAGCAGGCTGCTTAATTTGGGTCGGATGTCAAGACTTGGGAGGACTTTCTTATGAAGAATTCTGCCACCTCATTTGGGGAAATGAGCCAGAAAAATTAAAACAATTTGTCATCGAAAAGAAAGCATTCATGCCAATGGATCTTTATCAAGACGATGGATATAGTGTGCGGGTTGTGCTGGGTGAACTAAATGAACAAGAAACTGAAGAATGGGTAGCGCGGGTACGTTGGAAGCTGAATTTGATTAGCGGGAAGATGGTTATTTCTGGTATAGCAGACGAAGACGCAGAGTATTTTAGAGAGATGCCTTCTGCAATTGAACAAAAGAATGATGATTATCTTCAGTGCTATGTAGAAGTTCCACCAGGAGAATATCAGGTTGAAGTATATAGCTATGCACCTGGGGATCTTTCTACTGGTTGGGGGCAAATTGTCGATCCTGATTTATTCAAACCCACCAAAGGCATTGAGCCTGAATCTCTCAAAGATTATTTTAATCGTACCCGACCAAATGAAGAAATCCCTGCTTGGATTGGTTGCGAAATTACTGAAGATGATAAAAAGGTCAAAGAGTATTACTCTTTAGCAAGTGCCTCTCCCTGCATCGACTTTATTGTGAAGTTATCGCCTGTAAGCGACGACTTGCCTATTCCTGAATTGGAAGACGACGGCTATTTGGCATGGGAGTTTCGTAAACCTGAACGGTGTCCTTTAGGCATTCTGAGGATGAAGTAGGTGGGGGGAATTAAACTTAAAATCAAGTCGGTCATTGGTCATTGGTCATTGGTCGTTGGTTCTCCTCAGTAACCGATGAGCTATTACCCATCACCCATGACCGCGTTTAGTATCATTTTAGTAAACGCGATCGCACCTTTGAGATAACAACTGTGGATCAAACCACCATAAACGCGCAACAGCAAATTAGCTCAAATATTAATCCAAAAGATTGGTCATGGCGTTTCTGGGCGCTTGTACCACTTTACCCCTACAGCAGACGGCGGACAATTCGCACAGAAGTTGTAAAAGACACGATCTGGACATTTGACCAGACACAAGGCATCATCTACGTGGTTGTGCCAATTCGCATGACTGTGGTTAAACTTTCTGAAGGTGGCTTGCTTGTCTATGCACCAGTTGCACCTACCCCAGAATGTATCAGGTTAGTCAAAGAGTTAGTAGCAGAACACGGCGATATTAAGTACATTATTTTACCAACCGTTTCTGGTCTAGAACATAAAGTTTTTGTAGTCCCATTTGCTAGATACTTTCCTAATTCTCAAATCTTTATAGCACCTAAGCAGTGGAGTTTTCCGTTAAATCTTCCCCTCAGTTGGCTAGGTTTTCCCAGAAAACGTACTCATATTTTATCTGAAAATAGTAAAACACCCTTTGCTGATGAGTTTGACTACGCGGTGCTAGATATTGATTTGGGAGGAAGACCCTTTGGAGAAGTGGCGTTTTTTCACAAGCGATCGCATACACTACTCGTAACAGATTCAGTTGTTTCTGTACCTGAAGAACCGCCAAAAATTGTTCAACTTGACCCTTATCCCTTACTATTCCACGCTAAAGATAATGCCTTCGATGTTGTCGAAGACACTCAAGAAAACCGCCGTAAGGGATGGCAGCGTATTTCACTATTTGCCTTTTACTTCCGACCAAGCGTATTAGAAACAATTCCACTAGGAAAAGCATTTCTTGATGCTTTCAAAGCGTCAGAAAGATCAAAACAAGCATATTTCGGGTTGTATCCTTTTAAATGGAAAGATAACTGGAAGCAATCATTTGAGGCACTGCGAGGAGGTGGACGCTTGTTTGTTGCACCAATATTACAAACACTCATTCTCAACAGAGCGCCAAAAGAAACTATAACATGGGCTGATCGAGTAGCAAGTTGGAATTTTCAAAGAATCATTCCTTGTCATTTCGACTCACCAATTAATGCCAATTCTCAGCAATTTAGACAGGCATTCAGCTTTCTGGAAAAGCGACATTTTTTAATTAATAGCTCATTTAATAATGCCAGTAATACCTTGCCAGAAGAAGACTTTGAACTGCTGCGGGAAATCGAAGAAAAATTAAACAATATCGGTGTTATCCAGGCACGAAAAGAAAAGGTTTGAAGAAAGCAGAAGGCAGAGGGCAAAAATCAGTTATTACATCTGTGTCCATCTGTGTTTATATGTGGATATCTGTGGTTAATTTCCTAAAATTAGACTAAAGCTACGAGGTTTAATGTAGAGCCCTACCATAGCAGCCTCTACAAGGTTCTTAATATTACATAGTTACAAAATCTTTTATGACCCAAGAAGAAACGAGAATAGCAGAAGATCGTGAACACAAAGCCTACTGGAAACGCTGGGGTTCATATTTAAGCGAACGACAGTGGGGAACTGTGCGAGAAGACTACAGCGCCACTGGTGATGCTTGGGAATATTTTACTCACGATCAAGCTCGCTCTCGTGCCTATCGCTGGGGCGAAGATGGAATAGCTGGAATTTCCGATAACCATCAGCGACTTTGCTTTGCGATCGCACTTTGGAATGAACAAGATAGTATCCTCAAAGAGCGACTATTCGGCTTAACAGGTAAAGAAGGTAATCATGGGGAAGATGTCAAAGAATATTACTTCTATCTAGACAACACCCCTACTCACAGCTACATGAAGTATCTGTATAAATACCCCCAAGTAGCTTTTCCTTATACAGAATTAGTAGCAGAAAATAAACAGCGCGATCGCCATGCCCCAGAATACGAGTTACTTGATACAGGGGTATTTGAACAAAATCGCTATTTTGATGTGCTTGTTGAGTATGCCAAGGCTGCACCAGAAGATATTCTCATTCGTATTAGTATTACTAACCACAGTTCAGAAGCAAAACCTATACATTTATTACCTACTTTATGGTTTCGCAATACTTGGTCATGGAACCATGATGAGCAAAAACCAATTTTGCGATTAACTCATAGCGATGAAAAATTAAGTATTGTAGAAGCCGATCATCCCATTTTAGGAAAGCGATCGCTTTATTGTCACAACACGCCAGAATTACTATTTACAGACAATGAAACCAACAATGAACGCTTGTTTTGTGTTCCTAATTCCTCACCTTACGTTAAAGATGGCATTAATAAATACCTAATTCACAACCAAGAATCAGCCGTAAACCCCGATAAAATTGGTACTAAAGCTGCTCCTCATTACCAACTTTTAATTAATGCAGGTGAAACTAAAGTTGTTAAGCTGAGACTCTGCGATACAACCGAACTTATTCAACCTTTCGGATTAGAATTTGACCAAATTTTTACACAACGTATCACTGAAGCAGACGAATTTTATACCCGAATTTGCCCGTTTGAAATTTCAGAGGATGAGCGCAATATTCAGCGACAAGCATTTGCGGGAATGTTATGGAGTAAACAGTTTTACTACTATGTTGTCCAAGAATGGATAAATGGTGATCCAGCTAAACCTGTGCCACCTTCTGAACGTAAACAAGGCAGAAATATAGACTGGCAACACTTGTTTAATGAAGATATTATATCCATGCCCGACAAGTGGGAATATCCTTGGTATGCAGCCTGGGATTTAGCTTTTCATCTAGTTCCCTTGGCAATGATTGATCCAGACTTTGCCAAGCAACAACTAGATAGATTAACTCGCGAATGGTATATGCACCCAAACGGTCAAATTCCGGCTTATGAGTGGGCGTTAAGCGATGTTAATCCGCCTGTTCACGCTTGGGCAGCAATGCGAGTTTATCAGATTGAGAAAAAAATGTACGGTCGTTGCGATCGCAAATTTTTAGAACGGGTATTTCAAAAACTACTACTTAATTTTACTTGGTGGGTAAATCGCAAAGATGTAGACGGCAAAAACGTTTTTCAAGGTGGATTTTTAGGCTTAGATAATATTGGCGTTTTTGACCGTAGCGCCCCCCTCCCTGGAGGTGGACATATTTCTCAAGCCGACGGCACAAGCTGGATGGGGATGTATTGCCTTAATTTGTTGGCAATTGCCCTAGAATTAGCAATTGAACTACCAGTTTATGAAGATATTGCCAGCAAATTTTTTGAGCATTTTCTTTATATTGCTGATGCTATCAATCATCTAGGTAGTGAGCAAACTGAACTATGGGATGAAACAGATGGTTTCTTCTATGATGTACTACATTGTTCTAGTAGAAATCAACTGCGTGTCAAAGTACGCTCAATGGTAGGGCTAATACCTTTATTTGCTATTACTACTATAGAACCAGAAACTCTTTCAAAACTTCCGAACTTTAAACGACGCTTAGAGTGGTTTATTCGTCATCGTCCAGAATTAAAGCAAAATGTAGCCTGCATGGAAACTCCAGGCGTAGGAGAAAAACGGTTGCTATCAATTGTAAACAGTGACAAACTCCGCCGGATTTTACAAAAAATGCTCGATGAAAGCGAGTTTTTAAGCGAGTATGGAATTCGGGCAATCTCCCGCTACCATGCTGAACATCCTTACATATTAAACATTGACGGTCAGGAATACCGCGTAGATTACGAACCAGGCGAATCTAGCACAGCAATGTTTGGTGGAAACTCTAACTGGCGCGGCCCAATTTGGTTTCCAGTGAATTATTTAATTATCGAGTCGCTGCAAAAGTTTCATTTTTATCTGGGTGATAATTTTAAAATTGAGTGTCCCACCAATTCAGGTAAAATGCTCAATCTTTGGGAAGTTGCGGCGGAATTATCTCGCCGACAAATTGCAATTTTTCTTAAAGATGCGTCAGGACGGCGACCAGTTTATAGTGATGCAGAAATGTTTCAAAACTATCCTGATTGGAGCGACTTGATTTTATTTTACGAATATTTTAATGGCGATCGCGGCAGTGGAATTGGTGCTTCTCATCAAACAGGTTGGACTGGTTTAGTAGCTAAATTAATTCAGCAGTGTGGTGAATATAAAATTACAAACCATACTTGGAAATAAGTGTGTCACAAGAGAGCGTGAAGATTATGAACAAAACACCTTTTGATAAATCACAAAACTCTGAAGATGAACTTTTGCCAGAGTACTACTTTGACTATAAAACAGCGAAACCTAATCGCTTTGCTAACCGCAACGATAAACAACATTTGACTGTTGTAGTTTTATTTGTAGTTAGGACTAAAGTTTTAACTGCAAACAAGTTGATTTTATACTTCATCAATATAGCCCAACCGCAATTTAAGTTTTAAAATATTCTAAATATTAGATTTAAATCTTTTCCCTAGCTGAGAAAATATCAGAAGATTTTTCAATAATTTCACCTAATAATAACCCTACCAAACTAAAGGCAATCCCGACAATCATAATATTCAACTCTCCATTACCAAAACCTTTGTAAGCTGGGGTAATGATAGTTAAACCTAATACTCCCAAAGCTGATATAACACCTGCCCATAAAGAAAACTTTACGCTTAATTTTGAAAAACAATAATATTCTTTTTCTTTAAACAAGAATGAAATAAATGGCACAAATACAGCAGCTACATAAGCAGCATAAAAAGCCACAATCAAATTAACTAGATCGCCTCCTTTAGAGGCTATTACTATGCTCAAAGTTACATTTAAAATAGTTACAAACAAACGATTATTTTGAGCAAAAGGTAATATATGAAAATCTAAAATTGTCTTTGTCTGTACCCGTAAAATACTGCTACCAACGCCCAAGACTGGAACCAACAAAGACATAATTAGGATAATTCCTAAAGGTTTATTGCCTCCCCCACCAATCCAAGAGAGGATAAAAGGCAAAGTTTCTTTACCATTAATTCCATCAGGTAAAATTCCGGCATTCTGAGCAGCTATGACTACCGATGAAGGTAAAAATGCTAACAATATTAGTATAATTGCTGCTAATATACAGCCTTGATACAAACTACGAATATCTTTTGCTTGGACAATAAATTGCTGATACTTCATATCGATCAGCACAAGCAAAATTGTTGATAAAGAAATACCGATAAAATTTGCTGGGCTTACTTGTTGCAAAGAGGGAATAAATTCCAAAGGCGATCGCACATACTCAGGCAACCCATGCAATACCCACAAGCCATAAACCAAAGCTAAGAAATTTACCACCAGCAACCCGCGAAATAAAAAACCCGCTTTCTCTACTGGTAATAAAGAAATAATTGTAAACAAAGCAGCCAGAGCGATCATACTTGGTAGCACTGGCATCCCTAAAACTTTCAGAATAAAAGCTCCAGAAATCATCTGTACAGCTTCAATCCCAATTAGTGATGCCCATGACATCAACCCCACACCAATTTTTACCTCCTTGCCATAGCTATTGCCTAATAAAGTCCAGATTTGCTCTACTTTGATCCAATAAAATTTAGCTAAAAACAATAGTGCGATCGTGCCTAAACCAAGGCAGACAGGGTAAAGGCTACCTGCATAACCCAAAGTCAGCGATTGTTCAGCAGTTCCAAGCAGAAACCCTAAGCCGTAATGTGCAGATACCAATAATGCAGCTAGGGAAAAGGTATCTAATTTACGGTTTTCCAGCATGATTTATACTCCTCGGAAAGCTAACGGGTAAACAACCTTTCCCCGATATTTCCTGTGATAGTCCTTAAGTGGTTTAACCATGAAAGCATTTTTTGGTACTGGAAAGGGAGACTCAATTCCGTAATGAATTGATGGCTCAAAGCCAAAGCGACCGTAAAATTCGGGATATCCTAAAACGATCGCGATCGCCAATCCCATTTCCTCTGCCTTAGCTAACCCAGCTTTTACCAACGCGCTACCAATTCCTTGTCGTTGCAGTTTCGGTAGCACTGCTAGTGGCGCTAAACCAAGTACCTGAAGGTTTTGGTTTCCCACCAAATCTATATAACTAAACAGAATATACCCAACTACAACTTCATCTACCTCTGCAACCAAAGATAACTCTGGGATATAGCGCTCAGAATTGCGAATCTTGTCTATCAAGCGAGCTTCATTTTCCTGTTGAAATGCCTGAATATTGACTTCCGCGATCGCACTGTAATCAGATGGTTGTTCACAACGGATGTTCATGTCTGCCTTAAGTGATACGACAAATGAATCAATCTGTAACGGCAATGCTCTTTGCCACTCCACCATCCTTAGCATTGAAACGTAAGTTAATCATACAAAATCCGCCCCCTCAGACTAGGAAGCGGTTTCCGGCATATAGAGATATAGAGCGATCGCTTTATCAATGACCAATGACCAACGACCACTAAACGACATTTTTTACCAAAAAGACGAGAGAACCCAAATTTTCTTTTAACTTTAAAAGGTTCCTAAATTCCAAGTTTAAAAACCAGAAATATTTCAATAAAAGTATTTAAGAATTCTAAGTTCTAAAAATTTATATTTCTTATCCAAAAAACACATCTATCTCCGGTAATAAATAACCTAACTGCCAGATAACGCTAGTTTAAGTAACACTAATTAGGTCGGACATTTCCCTCTTTAGTACGGGTTACCGAACCTGTAAATTGTGCAAACTTAATATTGTAACAATGTATCAATTTTAACATTTTAATAAATAAACTTGCAGGTAGATATCAAACAGAACAATATCCTTTTAGTAGGAGTTTCAGCCGTGTGATTAATCTAATCACCTCTGAAATGAACACAAAAAGCATCTGCTTTTTCCATCTTAAGAGATGAGAGCTTTTTAAATAATCAAGCCCAGATATCCGTAAAACATTGAAATTGCAATATTACGAAGTTTTGCTTTAATTTCAACTCAAGTGCTGTTACTAAACAATCGGTATAGCCAAATAGCACGATCTACAAACAAATAGGTTCTTCTTTTAGAAACACTTTTACCATACATCCTTTTCAGGAGGAATGCAGATGCGGATTGCTCAAATTGCACCATTATGGGAACGAGTACCACCCCCAGCTTATGGCGGTGTTGAACTTGTTGTTGGTCTACTTTGCGATGAATTAGTAAGACGTGGACATGACGTTACTTTATTTGCATCTGGTGATTCCATCAGCCTTGCTAAACTAGAGTCTGTTCACCCGCAAGCACTACGTTTAGACCCTGCGGTTAAGGAATATTCAATTTACGA
The DNA here is from genome assembly GCA_036702875.1 of Oculatellaceae cyanobacterium. Taxonomy (GTDB): domain Bacteria; phylum Cyanobacteriota; class Cyanobacteriia; order Cyanobacteriales; family PCC-9333; genus Crinalium. Next base: position 141,519 of record DATNQB010000057.1, read on the forward strand.
AGCGCTACACCTCAGCAAAGCTTATGAGCGGGCGCACGAATTTGATATCATTCATTCCCATATGGGTTGCACGGCGTTACCCTATGCCAAGTTTGTCAAAACACCTACTGTCCACACCTTGCATGGTATCTTTACTCCTGACAACGAGAAAATGTTTAGCTATGCTCGTAGTCAGCCTTATGTAAATATCTCCAACTCCCAACGCGAACCTAGACTTAACCTCAACTGCGTTGCCACAGTTTATAACGGCATAGACACCAGCAATTACGAGTTTCACCCAAAACATCAAGATCCACCATACTTAGCTTTTTTAGGTCGTCTTTCCCCAGAAAAAGGCACACACTTAGCAATAGAAATTGCTAAACGCTCAGGTTTGCCCTTAAAAATAGCAGGCAAAATTGATGTCGTCGATGTGGACTATTATGAGCAGGAAATTAAACCGCATATTGATGGCGAACAAATTCAATATTTAGGTGAAGCCAATCATGAACAAAAGAATGCCCTCTTAGGCGGTGCTGTAGCCACTTTGTTCCCGATTACCTGGCGTGAACCCTTTGGGTTAGTTATGATTGAGTCTATGGTCTCAGGTACCCCTGTGATTGCCATCGAAATGGGGTCTACTCAAGAAGTTATTGCTGACGGTAAAACAGGCTTCTTAATTCAAAATGTTGAAGAAGCAGTAGCAGCCGTTGGAAAAGTCACTGGATTAAGCCGTCAAGCTTGCCGAGATCATGTGATTAAAAACTTCAGTGTGAAAAAAATGACTGAAGGTTATGAAGCGGTTTATCGACAAATCTTGGCAGAACGCTTCAAGCAAAACGGTCACGCATCTAGCCGCCCTAGCTTGAGTAGCTTACTCTCATAAATTAGCAATTAGTTGAGAATAATTTGCCACTCAACTGCAACGTTTCCAGGTTTGAACATCAAAACGTTTGAGATTCCAGTCCCGTTAAAACACTTGAAATTTGGAAAGTTTCAGTAATTATACTGAATCAGATTGTTACAACTGTTAACTTTCCAGTATTTCAACTGTTTCGGGTTTGACAGGAAAAATGGATCTTTAAATATAACGTTCTAACGTTCCAACTTGTTAACGTTCCAACGTTCCAACTTGTTAACGTTCCAACGTTTGAAATGAGGTAAAGGTATGTTAAATCAAAATAGACAGCCAATGGCTCAAAAAGCCGCCAACAATTCCTCTAATAAAGCCAAAGAATCACATCAAGTTTCTTCCCGTGCAGGTATTCCACAAAGACAAGCGATCGCACTGATCTCAGATCACGCAGATCCCGCCGCCGATATTGGCAAAGAAGAAGCTGGCGGGCAAAATGTCTATGTGCGCCAAGTCGGTGAAGCTTTAGCAAAATTAGGTTGGCAGGTGGATATGTTCACCCGCAAAACTAATCCAAATCAACCGACAATTGTGCAGCATTCACCCCACTGCCGTACAATTCGTTTAGTCGCTGGGGCAGAACAGTTTATTCCGCGAGATGAACTGTTTCAGTATATGCCTCAATTTGTTGAAGCCTTCCACAAGTTTCAGACCAAAGAAGGCACAAATTATCCACTAATTCACACTAACTACTGGTTGTCGGCTTGGGCTGGCTTACAGTTACAAGCATCAAATAATGTTCAGTTAGTTCATACTTATCACTCATTAGGAGCAGTAAAATATCCTTCTGTTAAAAAAATTCCGGCGATCGCTTCTACTAGACTAGAAGTTGAACAACAAATTTTAGAACAAGCTCATTGTGTAGTTGCTACCAGTCCTCAAGAACAAGAATATCTCCGCCAGCTAGTATCTCAACAAGGGCGTATTGAAGTTATCCCCTGCGGAACTGATATAAATAAATTCCACATTATTTCTAAAACAGAAGCCAGAATTAAACTAGGTTTAAATCCTACAGATCAAATAGTTCTCTACGTCGGACGCTTCGATCCTCGTAAAGGTATCGAAACAATGGTTCGTGCTTGCGCTGCATCCAAAGCAAAAACTTCTGGTAAGCTAAAATTAGTAATTGCTGGTGGCAGCGATCCAGAGCGTGCTGACGGACAAGAAAAAGAACGGATAGAACAATTAGTACAAGAATTAGATTTAGCAGATCAAACCATCTTCCCAGGTCAACTAAGCCACGATGTCTTGCCACTCTACTATGCTGCTGCAGACGTTTGCGTAGTTCCCAGCCACTATGAACCATTTGGACTGGTAGCAATTGAAGCAATGGCTTGTGGTACACCTGTAATTGCTTCTAATGTTGGTGGCTTGAAGTTTACAGTAGTCCCAGAAGAAACTGGTTTGCTTGTTCCACCCCAAGATATTAACGCTTGGGCTGCTGCAATTGATCGGATTCTCACCAATGAATTATGGGCGAGAAAGCTGAGAACAGAAGCCTCAGCTAGAGTGCGTCAGAATTTTAGCTGGACTGGTGTAGCGATTCAGTTAAGCGATCTCTATCGCCGCTTACTAGCTCAGTCTATGATGGACGAACGCCTCTGGAGTTTATGGATGTCTACCCCATCAGAAGTACCTGACACTACTGATGTCTTAAATACCCTGACACCAATAGAAAATTTAACTAAAGCCTCATAAGCTATCTTAAATTTGATAGATAACATAGCTATTGCACTTAGTTGATACTCAATTCGGTGTAATTAACCCAACCATTAAGTCCGCCTACGCGGGCTTTATTTATGAATAGCGATCGCAAATAATATTACTTACCCTAAATTTACCTAATATGCCTGAATTAAAATGGTACATAATCCTAATAATAGTTCTAAGTTTACTAATCAGTGGAGCTATCGGAGCTATTATTCATTACTTAGTTTATAAATATCAACATAGAACACAACCCATCGGTCGTCGAGTTGATGTATTTCCGAAATTTGAAGATCTGCTAGACGCATCTTGTTTGCGTACCCAGCTAAAAATTGCTTACGGCGATCGCTCATACGAATACGATGAGGTAACTATCGTTCAAGTTCAATTATCCAACCAAGGCGATCGCGATTTTGATGAGTTTAAAATGGGGATAACATTATCTGCTGGCAACACTGCTATATACATCGAAGCACAATCCCCAGACCGTCAGCATCAAGTACAACAACTAACGCCTGTAAACTGTAAAAATCCTGAGTCTGAGATTGACTTAATTTTACGCCCATTTAACAAAACCGATACTTATTCTTTAAGATTATTGATGGTCAGCAATGAACAAAGCGAAGAAACTGAAAAGATCGAATTTAGTTCACCAGAGCCAGTGCATTTTGTACACTTGCCTACCACAACAGAAGTTATAGAAGAAGCCGCCCGTTCAGCTTCTCTAGGCGTAGGCCCATTTAATATATCTTTGGGTGGTTAATATTTCAGTAGCAAGTTAGTAAGAGCAAGTTTTGTAGAGCAGATATTTATAGACTCGAAAATTGTTTAGTTAAAACTGCCCCAACTGGCATGAGATATAAATTTTATTTAATTTTATTTCTAATGCTTAAGGCTGATTTCGGTCAGTCTTAAATTTGACACGATTAATTATGTCAATCAACTTTTTAACATTTGTTTATTATTTAGCAAACGGTAAATAAAATATATGTTTGATTCAAGCTGGGTTATTGGAGGCGTAACATTCTTAGTAGCTTTAGGAAGTGCGCTGTTAAGACCACGTGATTTAAAGTGGGGAAAACGCTTAGAGCGACCTAAATGGCTATTTTTTGAACCTGCAATTCCGTTTATTTGGACAATTGTATTCTTTAGCGGTGCAGCTTCAGCCGTGATAATTTGGGAACAAGAACCAGGCAGTTTAAAAACTTGGTTATTAATGGGATGGTACTTAGTATTAGAAATTATTACCGTTGCTTACATTCCTGCTACTTTAAGATTCCGTAGCTTGACAGTTGGAACAGTTTTAGGAGCAACAGGTTTAATCTTAGGAATTATACTAGCATTAACAGTTTTGCCGATGTCCCAATCGGCTGCTTTATTGCTACTACCGTATATAATTTGGACTCCAATTGGTACTTATACTACTAGGGAGATGATTGATCTCAATCCTGATGCTGCATAAGTTAGGAGTTATTTGTTGCTAGAGTAATGTTTTTAGACCGCAGATAGATACAGATAAGTGTTTTAAGCATTACCTGGCAACTCCCCAAACTGTTGCTGATAAGGCAATAACAGTTCTTCTGGTGTTAATATTCGATTTCCCTGTTGGTCAAACCAATATAACCACTCGCGTTGCAATCCTTGATGATTGGCAACTCCCCGACCAATTCCTAACCCAATTTCTGGCATGAAAAAAGGTTCACCAATTTGACGTTGATAAATGCCATTAACTAAGCGATACACCTGAAAGGGTTCTTGTTGATCTCTACGCCAATAATCGGAATTATAAATAACATAATATAAAACCCCTAATCTGGCATAAATCGACATTTTATCATCGTATTCTCCCCCTGGTGTTTGGGAAACAATTTCTAAAGCAAAAATTGGAACAATATCTTCTTCCCAAACAACGTAACTTTTGCGTAATTGATTTCCTCTGGCGCGCTCAACGCCTAAACTCAAAAAGGCATCTGGCACAATGGGAACTCTAGGATTAATTCCTGTAGTGTGGTAAATTCCCATATTAACCCCAAAAAACCAATCGAAGCGATTAGTCCAAATGAAACCAAGGATTAAACCTAGTAAATTAGGTAAAAGAATATGCAGTTCGTTATCCACAGGCAAACCGTCAGAGTCCGACAATTCATCGCTGGTTGGTAAGTGGATATTGGGGTTAATTTGTAGCATATTAATATCCCTTTCAACTCTGGTTTAATCTTAACTTAACCAGACAAATTGGTAAAAGCCTACGCGGGCTTTACTTTAAATCAATATTTATAACCACTGCTGCACAGAATTGCGGTTAAAGATTTATTATTATTAATAGCTAAAAAAGTTATTTTTTCTATTTACATTCATTAATAAAATAATATATGAAAGAAACTAAAATTCACTGGTTGCAGTACATTGCAATAGCCGCAGGAGGCATAATATTAATTGCTGCAACGAGCGTTGCTACAATTTTTGGATACGATGCTTGGATAAAGCGCAATGGGTGGTGTGTACATGGTTATCCCGACGGAAAACAGCGTATTTTATACGGGGATGATTGTAAAAACTTGCCTGGGGTAAGTTTGAGAAGTTAACAGCCGAGTTAAATGTTGCAGGCGATTTGTTGAATAGAGTATTTTTAAGAGGGATATTAGACGGAAAAAATGACTCAAGTTGTTGCAACTTTTTATAAGTTTGTGAAGTTAGGGGATATTGCAGAACGACAAAACTCCTTACTGGCTTACTGCATAGAACAAGGTATTAAAGGGACAATTCTGCTGGCGGCTGAAGGAATTAATGGCACGATCGCAGGCGATCGCACTGCCATTGATGCTGTACTATCATATCTACGCTCTGATCCACTTTTTGCAGACCTTGAGCATAAAGAGTCTTACACAGACTCACCACCCTTCGAGCGCATGAAGGTGCGACTGAAGAAAGAAATCGTTACTTTTGGTGTTCCTGTTGACCCAAATAAGCAAGTTGGTACTTATGTTAATCCTCAAGATTGGAACACAATAATTTCTGACCCTGACGTAGTGCTGATTGATACTCGTAATGAGTATGAAGTAGATATTGGTACATTCCAGGGTGCGATTTCTCCACAAACCAAATCTTTCCGCGAATTTCCTGAATATGTGCAGCAAAATCTAGACCCCAATAAACACAAAAAAGTAGCAATGTTTTGTACTGGGGGAATTCGTTGCGAAAAAGCATCTGCTTTTATGTTGTCGCAAGGTTTCCAAGAGGTGTATCACTTGCAAGGCGGTATTCTGAAATACTTAGAAGAAGTACCAGCAGAAGAAAGCTTTTGGGAAGGTGAGTGTTTTGTATTTGATGAGCGTATAGCTGTCAAACATGGGTTGGAAGAAGGGTCTTATGATGGGTGCCGCGGATGTGGTCATCCTATCTCTGAAGAAGATAAAACTTCAGAAAAATATCAAGAAGGCGTTTGCTGTCCCAATTGCTTTGATAGTTTGACGGAAGAAAAAAAAGCTCGAATGCAGGAAAAACAGCACCAGTTAGAATTAGCGCGTCAGAGAAATGTAACTAAGCATTAAAACAAACTTTTCGAGTAATTATACTCATATACTCGTTCCCAGAGCTTGCCCTAAACGAAGTAAAGGGTTCAACCTGGGGATGAAGGTTAAAGGCTTTGTTTAATTATTAGTTATATTTACCCAATTTATATTATATGTAACAAATTTAACGGCAAAGTGTTCATAGTGAACTTTTTTAGGGCATATTATTAAAAACAAAGCATCTACTAAAAATTGCTCATCACCCAAACCGGTTTTAAATCGGGTAAAAGCTATCTGCTAAAAGTCCACATATTTTATGAAAACAACCCAACTTCCTAAAGAATTTATTTGGGCAGTACTTGTCATCTGTGTATTACCCTTTATATTAAATCTCTTAGGTATTAGTTTTGCCTCACCAAAAGTTACCTTAGATTTTGCAAAACTATCACAGTTATCTACTCAACAATCCTTCGAGGTAGTACATAATGCTTTGTCCGGCAGCTTTACACACACATTTTTAGAATGGAGTGCCGTTTGCACAGCATTTTTTACAGCGTTATTATCATTTATTCACTTCCAGGTTAAACGAGATGTAGTTACTCCGATTATTGGTGTAGCTTTGTTTGTCGCTGGATGTATGGATGCTTTTCACGTTTTAGCAGCAGATAGATTAATTGCAGGCGTAGCCAATCAGCAAGATTTAGTGCCTTTTACATGGGCAATATGCCGACTTTTTAATTCTCTAATCTTGATTTGTGGTGCTGGTATTTTTATATTTACAGGAGCTAAAAAATGGCGGGAAAATTTAAGTTTTGTTGTAACTACTAGCCTTGGTTTTGGATTAGTTGCTTATCTAACAATTGTTGCTTGTACTACCACCCCTAATCTACCTCAAACTACATTCCTAAATTCACCGATAACTAGACCTTGGGATGTAATACCTTTGTTACTATTCGCTTTTGCAGGATTGTTTGTTTTACCTAAGTTTTATCAGAAGTATCCAAGTATATTTTCTCATTCTTTAATTATCAGCACAATTCCCTCTGTCGTTACTCAAATGCACATGGCTTTTGGTTCGACAGCATTGTTTGATAACCATTTTAATATCGGACATTTCCTGAAAATTATTGCTTACTTAGTACCGTTTATAGGATTAAGTTTGGAATACATCCAAACTTATCGTCAAGAAGCAACGGTAATTAAGACTGTGGCAACTTCTTCTCAGTTGATTTCTACTGCTATTGAACATCAAGAACGGATGGCAATCCAACAAGCAACGGCTGTAAATCAAACTACTACAACAATGGATGAGTTGGGTGCATTTTCTCACCAATCAGATGAGCAAGCGGCGGCGGCAGCGGCAGGAACTCGTGAGGTATTAGCACTGGTGGATGGTGGGATTCAACTCGATCAGCGAACTACCTCTGTAAAATCAAGTTTGAGAGAGAAAGTAGAGCAAATAACTGATCAAATTATCAATTTGCGCGAACAAACCCATCAAATTAGTAATATTACCAATTTAGTTAGTGATATTGCCGAGCAGACAAATATGTTAGCACTGAATGCAGCAGTAGAAGCCGCACGCGCTGGTGTTCAAGGTAAAAGCTTTGCTGTGGTAGCGGCGGAAATTCGGAAACTAGCAGATAAAAGTAGAAAATCGGCTGAACAAATTCATAGTGTGGTAGCTAGTATTCAAAATGCTACTAATACCACAGTCGAAGTTACTAAGGAAGGCAATAAAACCTTAAAGAGTGTTGTGGCAGCGATTAATGATATTAGTATTAATACTCAACAAATTTCTTTGAATGCGAAACAGCAAGCGATCGCAATTCAGCAGGTAGTCGATTCAATGAGTATTCTTAATCAAGGTGCAGCACAAGCGGCTAGTAGCATTAGTGAAACTAAAATTGGTTTGCAACAACTTAATGAATCTTTGTTACGCCTAGCAAAAAGTTAAACTTGAGTTATGAATTAAATCAACCGGATAGTCTACTTCATTTATGAATTGTTCCATCCGGCATAATTGCGCCTTCAAGGTTAACTTTGTGCAGATTAACTGTATCCAGGTTAGCATCGGTGAGATTTGCACCTGTAAAATTAGCTTTATTCAGATTTGCACCTCTCAAATTAGCGCCAATTAAGTTAGCACCTGTAAAATTGGCTTTACTCAAATTAGTCCATCTCAAGTCAGTTTTTTTTAGTTCAGATTCACTTAAATTAGCTCCGACTAAGTAAGCTTCTCCCAAATGTGCGTTACTTAAATTAGCTTTAGAAAGATCAGCTTTGTAAAGGTAAGCCCCCATTAATTCCGCTTCATAAAATTTGGCATAATTAAGGGAAGAATTGCTCAAATTAGCTGACATCAAGTTAGCATTAATGAAGTCAGCACCGCTCAAATTTGCTTCAATTAAATCAGCGTACTTGAGATTAGCACCCATTAGGTTAGCGCCCATTAAGTTAGCACTACTTAAATCCGCATTGCTGAGTTTAGCGTCAATTAAATTAGTACCAATTAAGTTAGCTGCAATTAATTCAGTTTCTATCATTTCAGCCGCCTGGAGGTTAGCAAGACTGAGGTTAGCATTACTCAAGTTAGCGGATATTAGTTTAGCTTGATATAAATCAGCCCTTCTCAGGTTAACTCCGCTCAAGTTAGCACCTCTGAGATTAACTTTAATTAAGTTAGCTTCACTTAAATCTGGTTCTATATCTAAGTTGTTTTTTCTCCACTCAAGCCAACTAACAGCACCTTGTTTCAGTAGTGCCAGATGTTCTAAATTTGCCATCAATAATTTCCTGTGCTTAATCTTTGCTATACCAACGCTCTTTTATACTCAGAAGTCAGGAGTTAGAAGTCAGAATGATTATTAACTTTAATATTAAAAATAAATTTAACTCCCTCATTTTCTCCTTTCCCCTTTCCCTCCTCTCTCCTCCCTCTTCCCCCCTCACTCCTTTCTAGCAGCAGGGTTTTCCCGCCCAGGCACACTTTCCAGCGCCGCCAACGCGCCAGCCGCACCAGCAATAATATCTCGTTCTTCTCCCCCTAAATAAAGTCGTCCAAAACTTCCTACAGCATTAATTTCTAGAATATTAATCGATGCTGACTTCTCCGCCTGATTAGCTGCTAAGGCTGCGTAAGCCGCAGGCTCAACTTCTAAAACATACAAGGTTTGCCCTGCTAACAGCAATTGTCCCCGCCGAGTACGATTGATTAGTTGTGTTTGATGAGCATCAATATTACGGATAATTTGACTAGAAATTACGCGCGGTTTGATGCAGTCTTGTTGACGAACTCCCAAGAAATCTAGAATCGCTTTACCAGCAGCCCTTGTTTCTCCTTGTCGGCTAGAATGAATTTCTAACAAACCATAAAGTCGCTCGACTATTTGCACCCCTGGACGTACAGAGGCAGACTTTAGGGCAATATCTGTAATTTTGTTTATTTCAATACCTGGTGAGATTTCAATCCACAGTGAAGCATCCCCTGGTAAGGGTAAAAACCCTAGCGCCACTGTCCCTATATAAGCTGCGTGTTGAGCTTGTAAGCTATCTATAAATACATAACTGCGTAATTCTATACCCAATGTTTTTCTCTCCCAGCACGCTTTGTAAACGAAATCAGGTGCAACATCTGAGTTTACCGCGCTAAGTGAACCACACAGCCTAAATCACAGGACTTACGCCTTTTAACGGTAGTACTGGCAATGCAGGAGGCAGGCAGCAGGGGGAGAAAATCAAGCAGAATTACGAGGTTTTGATCTTTTGATTTTTTTTTAGTAATAAAAATTTTGTTTGAATGATTACCTAATACCTTGTGTAGAGCAGGGGTCTATATATTTGTGATGATGACTCTACAGTAATAAACTTTCTATAAGTAAGTATTATAAATATCTTTAAAGCTATGTTGCTGAGATTTAAACAAGCATTTTTACTAGATTATTTTGGGATATCAAGATCATAGGCCGGGAAAATACTATAATCAGATTATAAAATTTTTCTAAGCTGATTAGTATTTACCATAAACAAGCACGACCACGTTAGTATTACCGACGGCATAAAAAATCCCAACTTGAATAAAAATAGCAGCTTTAACATGAATTGTTTAAATTGGTCTAAATTGTTTTGGTCTATTACCTTTACGGTAAGTTTAAGTTTAATGACTTTATCTCTGTCGGATGCTAATCAAGTAAGTGGTACTCCCGTTAACTCTGACACAGAAATTAGTTCAACAGGCTGGTAAGCGGGATGTAGTTTAGATCCCTCCAAAAAAGAATGTTGAGACGTTAAATTTAGCGTCTCAACAAGGGTTATAGGTAACGTACCTTTAATTTCTAGAGATGTCTTTTTAACTAATGCGCGAGTTTCAACCTTTTTTAGCACTATCAACCCGACATTGTGTACTGCTGAGGTAATCAAAATTAATCTGCATCACTCAAAACTTTCAAGCGAATAGTGCGATCGCCTGAATCATCAAGTTGCACTTCGATAATGTCACCAGAAAGACGATCTAAGCAATTAAGGAGCGATCGCAAATGTGGAGTACTCGCCCCAGTATCCACATATAATCTATCTGAAAGACCACCTAAACGTTTCCAGGTCATATAGAACTTAGCAAGAGTTTGTTCTAACTGTGCAGCTTGCTTCACCATATCAGCAGCTAAATTCAAACATCCCAAGCGCAAAGCTTCTTCTAGTGCCATTTCTAAATCTAAAGATGACTGGTTTATAGCTTGCACTTGCGCCCCTGCATCTAAATACTTAGCTAAATTACGCGCATCTGAAGTTAATTGTTTAACTGTATCTACACTAGGATTAATAGCAGCTTCGTGATGTAAAGCTGTCTGATGAGACGGGGGTAATTTTTCAATTTCCTTAACTAAAGGTGCGAGATAGCGGGTAGGAATAGAACCATCTGCTGCCTTTTCTTTTACCTCATCTGGTAGCAAATCTGAACTCATCGCCGTCCATTCATCAGTAAGTTGGCGTACTTCACGGCGAGTAATGCGATCGCCTTTTTGCGCCGCCTCAGTTACTAATTGCTGGATTTCTGGGGAAGCTTTAGCTGTCTCCACAAAAGCGCGTTTGCTGAAATTATTAATAGAAGATGGATCTAAATGCCCTTCTTCTAACAACTTATCGGCACTATTTGCCAATTCAATCCAAGAATAAGCCTGACTCTTACTAATTTCCCGATCTTTTAGCCAGTTGAGAAAACCTGTACCTCTGCCGTCGCCGCCTTTTTTCTCTCTGTCGCGGATTACCCGTAAAATCCTACCGCGCCAGATTTCCGTTTGCAAGTCAAAGCGATCGCACACCAGCCAAGCATCATCCACCTGCTGCTGAAAATCCATCTCTGAAATCTGTTCATCCTCTGGATTCGGCAAATCGAAATTCAGATCAGCGCCGATATTCAAAGCAGCTATGAGTTCAGTAGCAGAATCAGTTATTTCAGCCATTTAGCAGCAAGCATTCAGAGATAGCTGAATAATTATCACATGATTCTCAAATACTAGATCAATCACTTTAATATCACTGATATCAAGCCCGTTTAATCAAGGAGCGATCAATGTAGGTTGGGTAGAACGAAGTGAAACCCAACACTAACAAGGGTTTGTGCATCTCTGGCGCTGCGATGTGACCCAACATACAAATCATAACTGTCGATGTTAGCAATTAGCGGTTAGGTTGATCTTCCGAAAGCTAAAATCTGTCCAGCCGTAAACTCTGGTTGCTCAAACTGCGGACTATGACCACAACTTTTCACCCAAACCAACTTACTATCAGAAATATCACGCCTAAACTTATAAGCATCCTCAGTTCCCATATCATCTAACTCTCCCCATAAAATTAAAGTTGGCTGGTGAACCCTACAAATTTTCTCTCCCAACCCCCCATAACCGCCACTTTTAGTAAAAGCAATCATCGCTTCATGCCAACCAGGCATTTCCATGTGCAAATTCACACATTTTAAAGCCTCAATCTGTCTTGCATCCCAACCGCTAAGAATAGCTAAATTTAGTGCCTGAAGTTTACGCTGTCGCCAGTATTCCACAGCCCAAAAATCTATAGGCGGAAACAGCAATTGCCCTAATGATAAGGCACTGAGATAACCCATACTATTAATTAAAATCAGTTTTTCCACAGCTTGTGGATAACTTTGGGCAAAATCAATTGCTGCTGCACCTCCCATTGAAGTACCGACTAAAATTACAGGTTGATTGATTAAAGTTTTCCAGCAGCTATAAAGATGGGTTTTAATTGCAGCAGGGTTAAAATTTAACCCCGCCATTCTATCCGTAAAGCCAAAACCTAATAAATCTATAGCCCAAGTTTGATGATGAGTTGCAAGTAGGGGGAACAGACGACAGAATTCTAGTAAAGAACTATCAAATCCATGTAACAACAGGATAGGTTTACCAACATCGCCTTGTTTGACAAAAGCTGTGAGGATAGGTTGCTGGTGTAACGGTGTGGCGATCGCATCTCTTTTTATACTATACGCAAGTGCGATCGCCGCTTCCTCTCTCAACTCAGCAACCTGCTTAGGTAAAAACTCATCTTGCATAAAAAATGATTAATTATAAACTTTTCATAAAAATGGCGATCAAATTATCTGGGACTCTTTCAAAACTGCCAGTAATTCAGTCTGCGGCAAGCTTAATCTTTTTATCCTTAATTTCTACTTGCCAACTTCCTAGCATAGCTCAATCAGTAATTACGTCACCCAACTTTAATCAAGAACTACCTAATCAAAATTTCAATTATATTAAAGTTTTAGGTGAAGTTAAACATCCTGCTAATTACACATTTTATACATTATTTGATTTTCAAGATAAAACTCAGCAGCCCACATTAATTCAAGCCATTGGCATAGCTGGCGGGATTACAGACTTAGCTGATATTAGCAACGTTCAAATTTACAGGCAGATTAAATCTGGCTCACAAATTATAACTGTCAATCTCCAACAAATATTAATAGATGGAAACTTAACGCCCAATATTAACTTACAGCCAGGAGATACTATTGTTATTCCTACTGTATCTCAAAAATATCATCCAGATAATTATTCTAGCCAGACAATTAAATATCGTGTTTGGGGGGAAGTCAGACAACCTGGAACTTTTCAAACTTCTGCTAATCCCAACTTAACGACAGCTTTATCCTTAGCTGGCTTAATCGCGAATAATAGTCCAAAAAATAACATTCAAATTATTCGCATTAATCCTAATGGAGCCGTTTCACGCATAAAACTATTAATAAATTTATTAAAAGATAACAATAAGTTAAATAATTATACTATTTATAATAACGATATTATTATTGTCAGTTATCCAAGGAGGCTACTTGTTCCATATAAACCTAAAAATATAACTCATATAGGAGATGTAATTAATTCCTTACTTAATTAACTTCAAATAAAATAGCCCGCGCAGGCGGGCTTAGTTTGTCTGGTTTCCCAGGCTTGAGCCTGCGGGGAATTATAATTAAGATGAAAGCCTACAAAATTAAAATATCAGATAAATTCTCCAGAGGTAATTATGTCAACAGCGATTGATATTGGTACACTAATTGTTAAAACGCCTGAAACTTGCGGAGGTCGTCCCCGCATTGCAGGTAGGAGAATGTCAGTACAACACATTGCTGTTTTATACAAACAAGGGTTACGCCCAGAAGAAATAGTTCAACAGTATGAGCATCTTAAATTAGTTGAGGTTTATGCAGCATTAACTTACTATCATGCTAATAAAGATGAGATAGAAACCTACCTAGCAGAAGAAGAGGTATTGTATCAGCGATTGGCAAAAGAATCTCAAGCAGGTAAGCTATAGTGAGTCAAATTTGTTTGTATTTAGATGAAGATATAAGTAGACGAGCTTTACTACAAGCTTTGCGAAGTGCTGGTATTGACGTAGTAACAACTTCTGAAGCAAATAATCTTAGTTGTACAGATGAGGAACAGCTAATTTGAGCAACCAATCACAAGCGAGTTATTTATAGTTTTAATGTCAAAGATTTTTGCCGTTTACATACAACCTTTATGGCAGACAATAAGTTTCATACAGGTATTGTGCTGGCATCCAGACAAAGTTATTCAATTGGTGAGCAACTACGTGGGCTTGAAAAATTAATTGCTACTAAGTTAGCAGAAGAAATGAACAATCAATTGGAGTTTTTAGGGAATTATCTTGATTAGCGATCGCACAAAAACCCAATAATACTTTCATTAACCTGATCTGGACAAGTCGCCGCCGCATCATGCCCACAATTAAACAAAACTTTTAATCTAGAATTGGGTATCAGCGTTTGTAATTTCTCCCCATCTTTAACAGGAAACCAATTATCTTTATCAGCCCATAAAATTAACGTCGGACAATTTATATTCCCTAAATTATCTTGAATATCACCAATCAAACTCGGTAAATTTTGTTGCAACCTTTGAATCTCAATAGCTGCGTGTTGTAAATCCTCAGTATATTTATTAATCGTATTCGGAAACTCAATATACGGATAAGTTATCCAATAAACATCTTCCTCTGTAATTGCCGTTGCATCCACCACAACATCTTGCCGTTCAATTGCAAAAATGTACCTTACCAACGGTGAAAATAAACTTGCCAAGCGCAATTGATCAACTATTTTAATTAAATCCAGAGGAATACTAGATAAAAATTGCATACCACGATTAGGTATCCCTTGGGGAAAAATCGGCACATTAATTAATACTAATTTTTCAACTAACTCTGGATGTGATTCTACACAAGCAAGTGCTGTTAATGCCCCTAAAGATTCTGCCACAACCAAAGCAGGTTCATCACAGAAAGATTGAATAATTCTAGCTAATTCAATCGCTTGATGTCCAGGTTGATCGGGATCTACTGGTTTATCAGAAAAACCATTACCCTTAGCATCAAAAGCAATTACCCGAAAATATTGGGATAATTGCTCAATATTGTAACGCCAGCCATAACTCCAACTCCCAATACCATGCACTAAAATTAAAGGTTTACCTGTTCCTTTCTCCCCATAAGCAATTGAAACAGGATAACCATTAGCATCAGTAATCGTGATACTTTGCCGACCTTTAGGAAATGTAGCTTGCCACCAATCTTGCATAAATATTAACCGTTAATAGCTTGAAACAGCAATCTTAAAATGAAAACACTGATAGCAGTTATCGCAACTACAAACAAGATTAACCCGCCCAATAATAAGAGAATAAATAACCAATCAGCTTTTTTACTTTCTTGAGGAGTAGCTACATGGGCTTCTAATAAAGCCAGGTTTTTAACATTAGCTTTAAAACCCAAATCAAAAAAATCTCCGATTACAGGTATAGAACCAACAATTTCATCCAAGATAATGTTATAAAACATCCGTATTAAAGTTGGTCTAGGCAAACCCATTAAAGCAGCTTCCAGCACAATATAACCAGAGAAAGCAGTACCTATAAAATCACCAGCACCAGGTAATAGTCCTAAAATAGGGTCAATCCCAACTCGATAGCGTGTACCTGGAATGGCAATAGCATTATCTAGGATATGAGTGAGCGATCGCAACCGCTTCATCTTAGCTGAGTGAGAGTTACTTAATCCAGAATAAAGGTGAGGATTAGGCTGAGACATAAAGGTTCTTCCGTTTAAACTTTGTGTTTTACGAGTGTAGGGGAAGCAGAGGAGGTAGGGGAAGAGATCGAGATAAAAATGTTTTTTTTATGAAAATTTGCACACTAATTCCGCACATACCCGATTAATTTGCTTCTCCCTCACCCCTCACTTCTCGATCAGAAATTTCCAAAACTAACTTCCTAGCCTCTGTTTTTTCTCTAATTTGCTCTCCTACAGTGGCATTTAACTGATCGCCAATCAATAAAACTAAACAACTCATATACAACCACAGCATTAAAACAATCACAGCACCCACTGCACCATAAGCTTTATTGTAATTACCAAAGTTAGAAACATAAAGCTTAAATAAAGCAGATAAAATTGCCCAAGAAACTGCTGCAATTACTGCTCCTGGCATAATTGGTGTACCATGTTCCCAGCGACTAGGACCATAGCGATAAATAAACCCAAATGCTGTAGCAACAATCGCCAGCGCCACAGGCCAACTAAATAACCGCCACAGAGAAAGTAATTCCGATCCTAAATCGCCACTTTTACCAGCAACGAGTTGGATAATTAAATCACTGATAAACACCAAAAAAGAAGCTGTAATTAGTAGGACAATGCTGCCAACTGTGAGAACAATAGAAATTAATTTAGCTTTCCAAAACGGTCGAATTTTCTCTGCTGGAATTTGATGAATTTGATCGAGCGCAGCCATCGCGGCGCTAATTGCCCCCGAAAAAGCCCAAATAGCAGCAAAAAAGCTGAGTGAAAACAAACTTTGATTTTGAGTTTGGCTAACTTCCTGCACAAAACCCTTAATTAAGAACAAAGCTTCCTTGGGTGCAACCTCACTTATTTTGCTAGCAAGCTGCTGTAAGCTGTAGGCAGAAGATTTAAACAGCCCAATGGCAGTCAATACCGCCAAAATAGCTGGAAACAAACCTAACATGGCATTGTAAGCCATTTCTGCTGATAAACCAGATAACCGCCGTTGACCAGCACGCACAACGGTATTCCGCAGCGTTTTCCAATTCAGGTAACGAAAAAAACGTAAAAAGCGCAAAGATATCATTGAAGCAAGCTATAAGTTATATAGTGGATTATTTAAAAGTCATAACTCATAACTTTAAACTTTATACCTTATGAGCGAAGAGCTAACACAGTGGTTGCCTGAAATCAGAACACTCAAACAAAAGCTAGCAGAAACTCAAACAGAGCGTGACGCAGCTAATGAAAGTGCTGCTAACTGGCGTAGACTATATACCAAGGAAGCCGAACAACGCCGAACTGATGCTAAATTAGCTCAAGAACAAATTGAAACACTGAAAGCTAAAATTCTAGAACAAGCTTCTTCTGTACAAAGTAGCGATCGCCCAACTAAAGTAGAACCTATCACCCAAAAAGTAGAACAACTAGGAACTGTTCAAGAATTGCAAGCTAAACTCCAACAGATAATTATAGAACGCGATCGCCTACTCCAAGCTTTAAAAGCAGAGCAAGCAAATCATGCTCAAACCCGCAAAAGTTTAACCAGCGTAATTGCCGATACTATAGATAAAATGACCAAAGAAAAAGGGGAAAGGTGAAATCTAATACCTCTGCGTTCTACCCTACGGGAAGCCTTCGGCTAATGCCTTAAAAAAAATAACCAAGAGCAAAAAACGATCGCCCTCATTAAATCAAGCGATCGCCATTTAATTAATTTTCCTAAACAACAACTAGATATTAACTCTTAATTGTTAATTGCTAATTGTTAAAATCCCATCACTCCAGCCACCGCTTCCATAGTTGGCTCAATTCCCTGATAGAAGGAGCTATCATTATTTTTGATCGCTGTATCTGGATCTTTCAAGCCATTACCAGTTAGCACACAAACAACTTTAGCACCAGCCGGAACTTGGTCTTTTACCTTCAACAATCCAGCCACTGAAGCAGCACTAGCAGGCTCACAAAAAACCCCTTCTTCCGCAGCTAATATCTTATACGCTTCTATAATTTCTGCATCAGTAACAGCGTTAAATTGTCCCTGACTTGCTTGTTGAACTGCGATCGCTTTCTCCCAATTAGCCGGATTTCCAATCCTAATCGCCGTCGCCACCGTCTCTGGATGCTCTACAGGCTTACCACTAATAATCGGAGCAGCACCAGCAGCTTGAAATCCCATCATCTTAGGCAAACGTTCACATTTGCCTTCTTCATGGTATTGACAAAAACCCATCCAATATGCTGTTATATTTCCCGCATTCCCAACCGGAATACACAGCCAATCTGGGGCATCTCCCAACACATCCACAATTTCAAACGCGCTAGTTTTTTGCCCTTCTAACCGATAGGGATTAACAGAATTTACCAACGTCACAGGATAGCTTGCAGCCATTTCCCTGACAATTTTTAATGCTTGGTCAAAATTACCCTTAATTGCCAGCACCTCGGCTCCATATAACAAAGCCTGTGCCAACTTACCCAACGCCACATAACCATCAGGAATCAGCACAAAAGCCCGCATTCCCCCACGTCTAGCATAAGCCGCCGCCGCCGCCGAGGTGTTACCTGTACTGGCACAAATCACAGCCTTAGCACCAGCTTCTTTAGCCTTAGAGATAGCCATCGTCATGCCCCGATCTTTAAAGCTACCAGTCGGGTTTAAACCATCATACTTAACAAATACCTGCACACCTCTACCCACTCGCTGGGAAATTGAGGGTGCTGGAATCAATGGAGTATTGCCTTCCAGTAGTGTCACCACTGGAGTTGCAGATGTTACTGGTAGATAACGGCGATAAGCCTCTATCAAACCAGGCCATTTTGTAGCTGTAGAGGCATCAATAGATGCAGGGTAATTAGCAGCAGACAGTGTTGAAGCCACGAGTTTTTTTCAAGTATCAATTATCAATTATTAATAAATAATCAGTTACCAGTTATTCAGTTCGCAGTCCTGAATTGCTGTTTAGTTGTTTTACTATTCACTGGTAACTGTTAACTTCTTAGCCCTTAGTCCGACTACCTGTTCACTTTTAGTGATTAGGTGAAGGAGAAGGAGTTACAGAAGTTTTTGGCTGACGATTGAGACGAGGTTTGGGAACCGAAGGACGATCATCTACTTGCTGTTCTGGCTCACCCAACCAAGCAGGACGGGTTTGATCATAGACCATTTGCAATGCAGCAGCAGCGATCGCATGGGAATCATATTCCTCACCTAGTTGTGAGACGATTGGCAAGAAAGATGCCATCCGTTCACCAGTTAAAGCTTCACGTACCTTAGTTTGTAGCTTTTCGAGATAGCGTCTTTCAATCTGTGCGCGAGTAGGAATTGGACAGATTTTCAAGCTTTGGCGAACTCGACGCTCAATTAGCTGTAGCTTACGGCGCTCTAAAGGTTGGATCAACGAAATTGCTGTTCCTGTCTTGCCAGCGCGACCAGTACGACCGATGCGGTGGATATAATTTTCCACGCTATCTGGCAAATCGTAGTTAATTACGTGGGTAAGATCATCTACATCTAAACCGCGTGCTGCAATATCAGTAGCTACAATCCAACGCACTTTATTTTGACGGAACCGTTGCAATAAACGCTCCCGTTGGCTTTGATTCAAATCGCCGTGATACTCATCTACACTATGACCAGCAGCCTGCAATTGGCTAGTGAGTTCGGCGGCTGCCTTGCGGGTACGCACAAACACGATCGCAGATTCTGGATCTTCTAGTTCCAAAATTGGTTGCAAAGCTTTAGCTTTAGACCAACCACGAGGAATGAAATAAACCTCTTGATTGATTCTTGTTGGTGCTGCCTTCGGTTGTTCTACCGAGACTGTCACAGGTGATTTCAAGAATCTTGATACCAATGACCGAATAATTGGCGGCATGGTAGCGGAGAAAAATGCTGTCTGGCGCTCTACTGGTAACTGACTGAGGATTTTTTCCACGTCATCAATAAAGCCCATGCTCAACATTTCATCAGCTTCATCTAGTACCAGCCATTTAACCTGATCTAGCTTGAGATTTCCTCGGTTGAGCAAATCAATTACCCGTCCAGGTGTACCAACAACTACGGCACTGCCTGAGCGCAGACGACGAATTTGCAGATCAATTGCTTGACCACCATAAACAGTCAGGATACCCAAACGGCGATCGCTGTTAAAGGTGCGTATAGCTTGAGTTACTTGTAAAGCTAACTCGCGCGTCGGGGTCAAAATCAAAGCCTGTACTGCTGGATTTTGGACATCAATCCGGTCTAAAATTGGCAACGAAAAAGCCGCCGTTTTACCAGTACCAGTTTGAGATTGACCCACTACATCACGACCCGCTAATAGTTGCGGAATTGCTTGTGATTGAATTGTTGTGGGTTCTGTAAAGCCTAGCTCTTTTAATTGGTTAGCAACAGTTTCAGAGAGTCCTAAGCTTAAGAAAGAATCCGTCATAAGTCGTTTGTACTTGTTAGTTGATAGTTGTGCTTGAAAATTTATTGAGTTAAAAGTTAAGAGTTTTGATTGCCCGTGTCGATCAGTTCGATCATCACCACGACATTTTGGTGCTTTAGGGGCAAACCCCAGCTTTTAATTACAAAACAGTAAGTATTAATCAAAACTTAACATTTCTTTACTTTTATCTCAATGGGTAAATACCCGAAATCTATGTGGGTTTTTCGGCTAATTGTAATTAGCCTTAGAGTTTCAGCCTTGCAGAACTTAGGCTAAACCCACAAACTCTTTTCCCAGAGGCGGATGCGTAGGTGATGCTATAACCTCGCCATAAAGGTCATAAATGTCAGCATCGTAAATTTCCACTGGCACGATCGCACCCAGTGGTGCTGATCCTTGAACATAAACCAGTCCATCAACTTCTGGGGCAAATCGTGATGAACGACCCACTAACTCTCCAGTTTCTGGATGTTCTTGCTCAATCAACACATCAACCACCTTGCCCACCTCTGCTTGATTTCTCTTGAGAGAAATGGGTTGCTGGACTGACATCAGGGCATCCCGACGTTGATCCATCAAATCTTGAGGCAACTGATTTGGTAGCTGATAAGCTGCGGTTCCTTCCTCTGGGGAAAAGGTAAATACACCCATAAGATCAAATTCATGACGCTGGACGAACTGCATTAGATGGTCAAAATGTGCATCCGTTTCGCCAGGGAATCCGACTATAAAAGTTGTCCTTAATACAGCATCAGGTATCGCTGTTTTGATCCGCTCAATAATCTGGTCATTTACCTGCCCTTGCCAGGGTCGGTTCATAGCGCGGAGAATCTCAGGATGGGAATGCTGTAAGGGCAAATCCAAGTAAGGCAAAACATTTGGCGTTTCTTGGATTGCTGCAATCACTTGGGGTGTTAAACCAGTGGGATAAGCATAGTGCATCCGAATCCAGGGAATGTCTACTTTGCCTAGCGCCCGCAATAGTTCTGCTAGTTTTGGTGCGCCGTAAATATCTATACCATAATTTGTGGTAATTTGGGAGATTAAGATTAATTCTTTCACTCCTTGATCGGCAAGCTGCTTGGCTTCAGTAACTAAAGATTCAATTGTGCGGGAGCGCTGATTTCCCCTGAGATGAGGAATAATACAAAAAGCACAGCGATAATCACAACCTTCTGCTACTCGCAGATAAGCAACACCTTCTGTCGTAGTTCGATATCTTGGTGTCGTTTCGTCAGCGATATAGGTCGGTTCAGCCGATACCTGTTTTACCCGTTCACCAGCTTCTACTCGTTCAATTACTTCAACGATTTTCTGATAGTCGCCAGTACCCACCACTGCCACAGCTTCTGGTAATTCATCCAGTAGTTGTTCTTGGAAGTGCTGCGCCATGCAGCCCGTAATCACAATTTTTTTGTTGTCTTCCGCCAATTCTACCAGTGTACGGACTGATTCTTGGCGTGCAGCTTCAATAAAACTACAGGTATTGACTATAACATATTCAGCTAATTCTTCGTTAGAATCCACATCATAGCCTGCTTCTACAAGCAGACCCAGCATATGTTCAGTGTCAATGCGGTTTTTTTCGCAGCCTAAATGAGAGATAGCAATTGTTGGCTTGTTGCCCATGCAGTATTTAATATTCGTGACTAAAGTGAGTGGGTTAACTTTGAAGCTATAAGAATATACCTCATTGAGGGTTGTGTTAACCCACACAAGTTAGTTCGGATATTGTTTAAATTCCGTTTACGAAACCCGCTCTCGATCCATTGTATATAAAAATTGATTAATGTATCGTTATTATTCGCACTAATTTTTCACAACCCTCCTGTCCACCCCCAAAATCTAATCGCACAGGCAAGGTTAGAGGAGAAGAAAGTAGAGGTTAATTCCTCCTGCTCCCTGCCTTCTTTCCCCCTGCTGCTATTGGTTCTGAAGGGTCGCATGAGAGTTAACGGTGTTCTCAGGTAGACAAGTGAACTTAAATCAAATTTTTAAGACACCGAATCCAATTATTGGCGTTGTTCATTTACAGCCCTTGCCAACGTCTGCACGTTGGGGGGGGAGCTTGAAAGTAATTATTGATCGAGCAGAACAAGAAGCTACTGCCCTGGCTGCGGGTGGTGTCGATGGCATTATTGTAGAAAATTTTTTTGATGCTCCGTTTACCAAAAGCCAAGTAGATCCGGCTGTTGTCAGTGCGATGACGCTGATTGTGCAACGGTTAATGAACTTGGTGGCCTTGCCGATTGGGATTAATGTGTTACGGAATGACTCTCAGAGTGCGATGGCGATCGCTACCTGTGTTAATGCCCAATTTATTCGCGTTAACGTCCTTACTGGCGTAATGGCAACAGACCAGGGACTGATCGAAGGAGCAGCCCATCAACTGTTGCGCTATCGTCGTGAATTGGGCAGTGATGTGAAAATTTTGGCAGATGTATTGGTTAAGCACGCGCGTCCTCTAGGTTCTCCAAATCTGACTACAGCAGTCCAAGAAACAATTGAACGGGGTCTGGCAGATGGCGTGATTTTGTCTGGCTGGTCTACTGGTAGCCCCCCAACGTTGGAAGATTTAGAGTTAGCTTGTGCTGCGGCTCGTGGTACACCAGTGTTTATTGGCAGTGGTGCCGACTGGGAAAATATTTCTACACTGATGCAAGCTGCTGACGGAGTTATTGTTTCTAGTTCTCTCAAACGTCACGGACGGATCGAGCAGCCTATCGATCCTATTCGTGTTAGTCAGTTTGTAGAAGCGACAAGACGCAGTTTGAGTAGTAAAACAGAAATTCAACCAGTTTCTTCTGTGAAGCTACATTCTTAGGAGTCAGAATTGCGTTTTCCTGTGCTATTTAAAGGTTGGCTGCTTTGAATTGACAACTACCTGGGCGGGCTACATAAGTCAAAATGAAATTGTCCATTTATTGGCAAGGTTGGTAATGAGTAAAACGTTGGCTTGTTATAAAGTTGACCTAACAATTTTCCAACGTTTTAACTACTTTTCCGTCATCCATGCCCATGCACACATACCCATAGAGGTTTAGTTTTATGAGGAGCCGCAGACGTTCTAGTCCTTGGATTCATCGCTGGTCTCGTGTGCTAATCGGTGCGATCGCTATCTTGGGTGCTTTGATAACTGCCTATCTAACTTTTGTAAAATACAGTGGCGGTTCTGCTGCTTGCCCCACCGACGGCTGTGAAAAAGTTTTATCTAGCCCTTACGCCAGCGTTTTTGGTTTGCCTTTAACTTTGTTTGGTTGTTTGGCATATACCAGCATGGCAATATTTGCACTGTCTCCTTTGCTAATAAACCCCGATGAGCAGAAAGACTTGCGCTCTAAGCTAGAAGACTGGACATGGCTATTGCTATTTGCTGGTGCAACCGCGATGACAGTTTTTAGCGGCTACTTGATGTATCTGCTTGCTTTTAAGATTAATGCACTCTGTATCTACTGCATAGTTTCGGCGGTATGTTCCCTAAGCTTATTTGTGCTGAGTTTAATCGGTCGAACTTGGGAAGATATTGGTCAATTATTCTTTACAGCAATTGTCGTTGGTATGATCGCCTTAATTGGCACTTTGGGCGTATATGCCAGTATTAATAATCCACCAACGACTGCTCAAGCTGACAGTCTCACTCCTGTAGGCGATCCTCAAGCAGGAGTTGGTTGGCAAATTACTAACACATCAAGTGAGGCAGAAATTGCTCTAGCTAGTCATTTAACTAAGATTGGCGCGACAATGTACGGCGCTTGGTGGTGTCCCCACTGCCATGAACAGAAACAATTGTTTGGTAAAGAGGCATTCAAGGAAATTAATTATACTGAATGCGCCCCTGATGGCAAAAACTCACAGACCAACCTCTGTGTTAAGACTGATATCAAAAGTTATCCTTCTTGGCAAATCAAGGGTAAGGTAGAAGCGGGGGTACAATCACTAGAAGAACTAGCTGATTTATCTGGTTATCAAGGCGCACGCAACTTTAAGTTTAAATTTCCACAAGGATAGCCCAAGAGCAATCCCCAAGCATACATTTAACAGTAGCTGACCGAAAAACGCGCACGAAAGCTCCTAGATGTGCGATCGGGGGATGAAGTGCGCTGGCGATTTTAATCAACCGTCAATATTGAGCAACGTACTACTTGCAATAGTGGTACGTTTTAAATTCTGGGTAGTATTAAGTTGTTTTCTGTAACATTTATATTTTGTATACTTCTAATTTAATGCAAAAATCAACCTAAATCTTTAGATAGTTATTAGTTATTAGTACAAAGAGCCGAAACTCATGGCATCTTTAATCTATGTTTATTAATCACCTCTTACTTAAAATAAATACATAAAGCGAGAGTGTAGCTAGGTAAATGAAAAAAATCAGTTTAGGGGAAAAACTGAAAAAATGGCTTCAGCAAGAGCGGCGAGTATTTTTGACTGCTTCAGGTGTAGCAGGTAGCATAATTATTCTACGCATGGCTGGGCTATTACAGGCATCTGAATTGACAACTTTAGACCAGTTAATGCTACTACGTCCGCCAGAGCCAGTTGATGAACGGGTTGTCATTGTTAAGATTACTGAATCAGACATCAAAAAATGGCCAATAACTGATCAACAACTGGCTAGATTACTGCAAAAAATTGATACATCCAAGCCTCGTGCTATTGGTTTAGATATTTATCGTAACTTAGTTCAAGAGCCGGGTCATCAAGAATTAGTCAATACGGCTAAAACCATTCCTAACTTAATAGGTATTCAAAGAATTAAGGATGAAAAAAATTCAGAAATTAAGGATGAAAAAAATTCAGAAAATTCGAGTGTTGATCCACCCCCATTTCTTAGTAAAAAGCAGATTGGATTTAATAATTTTCCGCTTGATATTGATGGCAAAGTACGTCGCAACTTGTTGTATGTTTATGACAAAGATAACAATATCACCCCAAGTTTTGCCATCACTTTAGCTGAAGCTTATTTAAAAGCGCAAGGGGTTGAATCTAAAGCAGCAGCTAGTAATCCGAATTATTTACAGTTAGGTAAAACTGTATTTTCACCTTTTTCAGAAAATGATGGTGGCTATGTAGGCGCTGATGAGGGTGGCTATCAAGTCTTAGGCAACTTTCGGTCTCCAGATAAGTTACGTACTGTATCAATGGCAGATGTATTGGCAGATAAGATACCTGCTAATTTGCTGCGCGATCGCGTTGTAATTATTGGCTTACAAGCTAGCAGTTTTGGCGATCTTTTTTATACTCCTTATAGTAGCAAGTTTTTTGACGCAGCAGAGCCATTTTTTGGTGTACAAATACACGCTAACTTGACCAGTCAGATCATCAGTGCTGCACTGGATGAGCGACCTTTAATTAAGGTCTGGTCTGATTTTGTAGAAGGTTTATGGATATTAGCTTGGTCTTGCTTTGGCGCTAGTCTAAGCTGGAAATTACGTTCCCCCAAAAAGTCAACAGTGAGTATGCTGCTGGCTGGTTCTGGATTAATTGGTATTTCTTATCTTGGTTTACTTGCAGGTTATTGGATACCACTGATACCACCAATATTAGCATTGTTGGGGTCTGCTATCACGATCACAAGTTATATAGCTCATTTGGAAGAAGAATTACAACGTTCTAAAGAATTTTTACAAACAGTAATTAATACTATTGCTGATCCTATTTTTGTCAAAGATAACCAACATCGCTGGATTATTTTGAATCAAGCTTATTGTCGATTCATCGGTCATCCTTATGAAACATTAATTTATAAATCAGAATACGATTTTTTCCCTAAAGAGCAAGCTGATAATTTTTGGAAACAAGATGAGTTAGTATTCAGTGCTGGCAAAGGGCAAGAAAATGAAGAAAATTTTACTGATGTCAGAGGAAATACTCACATAATTGCTACGAAAAGATCACTACATAAAGATGCTGCTGGAAATTTGTTTTTAGTTGCTGTGATTCGAGATATAACTGAACGTAAGCGAATTGAGGAAGACCTCAAGAAAACGGCAGCAGAATTAATGCGTTCTAATGAAGAATTGAAGCTTTCAGGCAACCAGTTGCGTCATCTGGCTTACCATGATAATCTTACAGGCTTGCCAAATCGTAAACAGTTTTACGAACGCCTAAAGGAGTGCTTGGAAGATGCTAGTAGCAATAATAAATTAGTTGCTCTGCTCTTTCTTGACCTTGATGGCTTTAAGCAAGTGAATGATACGCTGGGTCATGATACAGGTGATAAATTATTGAAAATAGTTGCCCAGCGACTTAAGGGGTGCTTACGTGGCAGCGATACAGTTTCGCGGTTGGGTGGAGATGAATTTACAGTTATTCTTCCTACTATTAGAAAAGAAGAAGATGCTGCTATAGTAGCTGAAAAAATTCTAGCGACCCTCGCTCAACCTTATACTGTTGAGGAACATAATATTGAGGTGACAGTCAGTATAGGCATTAGTATCTATCCCCGACATGGAGACTCAGTGGAAAATTTAATTAAACAAGCTGATTTAGCTATGTATGCAGCTAAAGATTTAGGTCGGAATCGCTATGAATTAGCGGTAAATGATTAAGTAAATTTTATTTTATTTTGATAATAAATTATTTAATTATTTGTAGTTTGACTCAATAAATCTCAAGGCTTAAGTTTTTGATATCAATCACTAGCTTGCCATTGTTCAAATAATTGCTCAAAATCTTTCTTAAGCATTACAAGTATTTATAGAAAACATGGTAATATAGATATACTTGCTTTAGAGAGCGATTTGTTCTACGTAAATTCCACAATCAAAACATTTTATTAAACTTTTGGCTAAGATGCTTAACCGTAGATATACTGATATAACTTGGAATCTGCTCCATTAACTGATGGGAACGAGTGCTATGGCTACTTACCTCCGACTCACAGCGCCTGTGACTTTGCTGATTTGTTTACAACTAATCAGTAATGGTAGGGTTTGTGCCACACTTCAACCTAATGAAAATTTGAGCAGGTGGTCAGAAACTGTATTATTAGCGTCTAAGTCCCCTGTAGGGCTAAAAATTAGCCAATTTCAACCCCCACCTCCAAAGCCAGATAAAAAATCTCCTACGAAAACTGAAGCTGGTGGTGGACGCTAAGATTAGCGTAATTCTGTTTCTGTCGGGAAAGATTTTGACAAGTGATTTTGCTGGGCTAAGGTATGAACTTGCCATACTGAGTCTGGTTGAGGAAAATCGAGCCGATAGTGTCCGCCACGACTTTCTTGACGAAAAGCAGCACTCTTAAGTATTAAAAACGCTACATCAAGTAAATTTCGAGTTTCTCCCCAAGTTTTTAATTCAGTGTTAGCCCTTTCTAAGGGGAAATAAACATTTTCGGCTGGCTGTAGGTGCAGCAAGTATTGGCTAATATGTAAGTTATTAAATTCTTGCATCCATATTTCCACTTGAGCGATCGCATGATCTAAAACCTCCTGACTCCTACAAATACCAGCAGATTGCCACATCAGGCGAGGTAACTCTTGCCTTAGTGAGAGAATTTTTGCTTGTTGATCCCCATCGGAGAGAAGGGAGGAGGGAGGAGATAGGGGGGAGGAGGGAGGAGCGATCGCTGCTTCAGTTTGCTCTATCTGAATCTGGCTTAATTGAGCGCCAAAAACAATACATTCTAGTAAAGAATTGCTTGCTAAACGATTAGCACCATGAACTCCAGTACTGGCGGTTTCCCCAATTGCATACAAATTCTTAATAGAAGTACGGTTGAGCAGATCTGTGGCAATTCCGCCCATCCAGTAGTGCGCGGCTGGTGCGACGGGAATAGGTTCACGGAAAACATCAATTCCCCAATTTTGGCAGACCTGAATAATATTAGGAAATCGGTGACGGATTTTTTCTGCGGGAATTGGTCGTAAATCTAACCAAACATGATCCTTAGTAGGATCGGCTGAAGTTTTCTGCAAGTGGCTGAAAATGGCACGGCTGACAATATCTCTGGGAGCAAGTTCACCTTTGGGATGGTAATCAAATGCAAACCGCCGTCCATCTGAGTCTACTAAGTGAGCGCCTTCTCCTCTTACTGCTTCACTAATTAAAAATCTCGGCGCACCAGCTTTAGTTAAGGCTGTGGGGTGAAATTGCACAAACTCTAAGTCTCTCAGAATTGCGCCTGCACGAGATGCGATCGCCACTCCATCACCTGTACTCACTGCGGGATTAGTTGTCTGAGCAAAAACCTGACCTCCACCTCCGGTTGCCAAAACTACAGCAGATGCTCGTACCCAGGTAATTTGACCCTGATAAATTAAGCTGATTCCCTGACAATCATTTGTTTCGGGATTCATCCACAAACTTAAGGCAAATGCTTGAGAAAGCACAGTAATATTCTTGCGACTTAACACTTGATAAGTGAGAGTACTCACCATTGCCCTACCAGTAGTGTCAGCAGCATGAAGAACGCGTGGGCGAGAATGAGCAGCTTCTAAAGTTAAAGCTAAATTTTCTCCCTTGCGATCGAAAGTCACACCCATATCTACTAATGATTGGATGCAGCTTGGCGCGTGTTCTACTAAAAACTTAACAGCTTCTACATCGCAAAGACCTGCACCAGCATGAAGTGTATCTTCAAAGTGCAAAACTGGAGAATCGCTGGGGTCAACCGCAGCAGCAATACCTCCTTGCGCCCAGTCACTCGCAGACAGAGGTAAATCATCTTTACTAATTAATCCTACTTGTAAAGATGCTGGTAGGCAAAGTGCAGCATAAAGACCAGCAGCACCAGCACCTACTACCAGAACATCAAAATGTAATGGGTGATTGGTGATTGGTAATTGGTGATTGGTCATCGGTCATTGATAATTGTTAATTGTTAAATAAATAGCCCACCCCAAGAGGAGTGGGCAATCATCAAAGCTTACTGAAACTCAGTAGCTATTAGTAGACACCATTGTTATAGCGATCGCCGCCTTCCACGAAAACATCTGAAGCATCTGTCACCGTGAACTCGTCGAGATTAGCTTGTAACAGTTCTTTTTGGTGGTCAGTTAATCCTGAAATTTCCAGGACATCATCTACTTTTTCGTAGGGAGCATTATCAACAACTTTCTTTGCCAAAGTGGGATACATCCCTGGAAATTTGCGAAATGCTCGAACATTAGTGTTGTTCAAGTCGATTTTTTTGCCAAACTCAGCTAGTTTATCGTCGGCACGGTTGCGTAGAGGAGTTTCAACGGCAAACAGTGCGCTATTGTGTAGGGTTACACCAGTCAAATTAGCTGCGATCGCCTGTTCGGGCAGACTAAACCATCCTAAGCAGCCTACTACTAAAAATAGCCCTGCGAGCAAACGAGTTATTGCTTTCATCAAATTAATTCCTCCTTCCACAGCATGATTGAAGCTAGTGCTTCGTCTATTAGTTTAAGTTTTGTTTTCTATCCTCTCATCTTATTGCTTTAAAGTACCAGCAAGCCTGATGAGATGTAACAATCAAACTTATATAATGCTTATAAAATCTTTACATAGTGCTAAACTCCGACCGGAGAACCGGAGTTCTATGGCATTATAGACAAGCATCCCTGTAAAGGTTTCTAGAAAATTTTGTTATGACTCTTCGACTAGGCGACCAAGTACCCGATTTCACCCAAGATTCTACTGAAGGCACAATCAACTTTTATGAGTGGGCTGGCGATAGTTGGGTAGTATTATTCTCCCATCCCAAAGATTTTACTCCAGTTTGCACGACTGAACTAGGGGAAGTTGCCCGCCTTAAGCCAGAATTTGACAAACGCAACGTAAAAGCTCTTGCTTTGAGCGTTGACGATGTTGAATCTCACAACGGTTGGGTTGGCGATATTGAAGAAACTCAGGGACATAAGCTGAATTATCCAATTTTGGCAGATCCCGATAAGAAGGTTTCTGACCTCTACGACATGATCCACCCAAACGCAAACGCAATGTTAACAGTGCGGTCAGTATTTCTGATTGACCCTCAGAAAAAATTGCGTTTAAGCTTCACTTACCCACCCAGCACTGGTAGAAACTTTGACGAATTGATCAGAGTAATTGATTCTCTGCAACTAACAGATAACTACAGTGTGGCAACTCCTGCCAACTGGAAAGATGGCGATGATTGTGTAATTGTTCCTTCTATTCAAGATCCCAAAGAGTTGGAAGAGAAGTTTCCCAAGGGTTACAAAGCAGTTAAACCTTACTTGCGGATGACACCTCAACCTAATAAGTAAGAATAGCTTATCCAATAATCATCACTTAGATTAATTAGAACAGCCTGACTTGTAATAGTAACCACAGTCAGGCTGTTTGCTAGGTTAGTTATAAGTAAAATTTTGCTCTGATTGAGCGATGCTTACAACCAAGTTGTAAGCATCGCACTCCACTTTATTTAAAAAATCGCAAGTTATTACACTACTATCAGCCAAAATTTTAAAAGAAATATAATCTAGGTAATTTGGGAATGGATATCAAAAATGGGTTTGTAGGCTCTGTTGGTAATACGCCACTGATTCGCCTTAACAAATTTAGTGAAGAAACTGGCTGCGAAATCTTAGGAAAAGCAGAATTTCTTAATCCAGGCGGTTCTGTCAAAGATCGGGCAGCACTATATATTATTGAAGATGCTGAAAGAAAAGGTTTACTTAAGCCTGGTGGCACAGTTGTAGAAGGAACCGCAGGCAATACGGGTATTGGTTTAGCTCATATTTGCAATGCTAAAGGTTACAAATGCCTGATTTTCATTCCCGATACCCAATCTCAAGAAAAAATTGATATGTTGAGGACATTAGGTGCGGAAGTGCGTCCTATTCCTGCTGTTCCTTACAAAGACCCAAATAACTATGCCAGAATTTCTGGCACAGTAGCAGCACAGATGGAAAATGCGATCTGGGCTAATCAGTTTGATAATTTAGCAAATCGCATAGCACATTATGAAACAACTGGGGCGGAAATCTGGGCGCAAACTGACGGGAAAGTTGATGCTTGGGTAACATCTACGGGTACTGGTGGAACTTTGGCGGGGGTGTCATTGTTCTTGAAAGAGAAAAATCCGGCAATTAAAACTGTTTTAGCAGATCCGATGGGTAGCGGATTGTATAGTTACGTGAAAACAGGGGAAATTACAATTGAGGGTAGCTCAATTACAGAAGGTATAGGTAATAGCCGCGTTACTGCCAATATGGAAGGCGTACCGTTAGATGATGCTATCCAAATCCATGATACTGAGGCAGTGCAAGTAGTTTATCGCTTGCTGAGGGAGGAAGGGTTATTTTTAGGTGGTTCGACTGGGATTAATGTTGCAGCAGCAGTAGCATTAGCGAAGCAAATGGGATCAGGTCATACGATTGTGACGATACTGTGTGATAGTGGGTCGAGGTATCAGTCACGCTTATTTAATCCAGAATGGTTGGCATTTAAGGGACTTTCGCCTAATTAGGAGCAGAGTGTAAGCTGATGCAAAAATAACCTTGTTTGACATTCTCCCCGCCGCAAACGGTCGGGGATTCCTACCACTTCTGGGTTACTCTACTGTGGGTTAGAGTTCGGACTGCTTAATAATCCTTTTGTGATTAGGTATGACAGGAATTTAGTCAATAGCTCAACCCTGACTGGCGGACAATTAATATTAGTGTCAGCTAGTCCATCTAAGGTATTTTTGCAGTCAAATTTTAGGATAGGTGAACTGGTATTTGCTTCTGGAGGTTTAGACCAGAAAGGTACGAGTGGAGAGAGAGGATTATCTGGATTGCCAGCAATAGTGCGTAATTCTTCGCGCCATTGTTCATCGGGAATTTCTCGCAAAGGATAGCCAAATGAACGCAGCCAATTCACAATATCTTTAAATGGAGCAGGGTTGGGATTGACTAGGTGAAAAGCTTTTCCTAGTGATTCTTTTTGTCTGGATAAATGCGCGATCGCTTTACTGACAAAATCCACCGGAATTAAGTTCACCATTCCATCATTCTGGGGAACACTACCCATTAAAATGCAGCCTTTGAGCATTCTAAAGGTATTATCGCTGGTGTTGCCAACTCCGGTTTCGCTGTGCCAAACGATCCGACCTGGGCGATAAATACAGACAGGTATGCCGCGATCGCGTGCAATATTAATTAACTTTTCTGCTACCCATTTACTCTTGGCATAGCCTGTTTCCATAACCTCATCGGGATTGATACTGTCATTTTCGCTAATTATCTTTACTCCAGAACCTTGAGCCGGAGAAATCGCATTAGTTGTAGAAACAAAATGTACTGGTTTAAGCTTGCTTTGGCTTGCCAAACGTAAAATCTCCTGAGTTCCTAGAACGTTGGCAGGTTTGAGGGCAGAGTAGGGATAAACAAAATTTACTAATGCGCCATTGTGATAGATGATATCTATCTGATTTGCTAGTAATTGAAATTGCTCGGAGGAAAGCCCTAATAGTGGTTTAGATAATTCTCCCAAAACTGGGATAATTCTATAACTAAAAGATTCCTGCCAGAGTTCGTAAGATTCCAAACTGCTTTGAATCTTATTTTTAGCTGAATCATCACTATTAGCACGAACTAAGCAATAAATATCGGCTTGAGTTTGTGTTAAAAGTTCTTGCAGTAAGAAAGTACCTAAAAAGCCTGTTGCTCCAGTTAAAAAGATAGCATTTGGCTCAGTTGTAGACCAAGTAAAGGGAGTTTCGGCACGAATAGCAGAATCTAAAATTGCTTCGGCATTGAGATCGATAGGGGAAGCAATTACTCTAACATTTCCTGTTGCTATAGTGCTGTCGATGCTTGCGGCTAATCCAGCTATAGTAGGAGTTTCAAACAGCACACTTAAGGGTAAATCAATTTCAAAAGTCTCCCGTACTCGGACGACTAACTGCGTCATCAGTAAAGAATGCCCGCCTAACTCAAAGAAGTTATCTTCAACACTTACTCGCTGCAAACCTAAAAGTTCTGTCCAAATTCCTGCTAACACTTCTTCAATGGGAGTGCGAGGAGATACAAAAGCTTGTTTCTCGCTTTGCGCTGGTGCTGGTAAGACTTGGCGATCTATTTTGCCGTTGGCAGTTAAGGGTAGAGATTTTAGCACTACAAAGGCAGAGGGAATCATATAATCTGGCAACTTCGCTTTTAAGAAATCACGCAGAGATGATTTTAAATTTTGTAGAGACTTTGTATGCAACATCTCTACATTAGCGACGATGTAGGCAACTAAACGTTGATCTCCAGGGATATCTTCGCGCTGAATAACAACAGCTTGCGATACATCTGGATGCTGGCTTAATACGGCGGCAATTTCTTCTAATTCAATGCGGTAGCCTCTAACTTTTACCTGATTGTCAGTACGTCCGAGAAATTCAATGTTACCGTCTGGTAAGTAGCGGGCTAAATCGCCAGTTTTGTAGAGGGGATTTAATTTTGGATTATTGGTAAAGGGATTAGGAATGAATTTTTCCCTAGTCATTTCGGGACGATTTAAATAACCACGCGCTACAGAAGCACCGCCGATATACAGTTCGCCTTTAACACCGATAGGAACGGGTTGCAGATGTTTGTCTAGTAAATAAATCTGCGTATTGGCAATAGGACGACCTAATGGAACTGTTGCTGAGTGGCGATTATCGCTGTCTTTCCCTAGTGTATAAGTCAGGACACCAACAGTTGCTTCGGTAGGCCCATAGTGGTTAATAACGGTGCATTCAGGCGCTAACTGTTGAATTTTTTCGATTAATTTCCAGGGTGCTGCTTCGCCTCCCAAAATTAATTTTTGTCGTGGCAGAATTGATTTGAACTTGGAAGAAGTAAGTAACGCTTCTAGATGAGAAGGAACAATCTTTAAACAGTCGATGGCGTGGTGATTAAAATAAGTTGCTAAGGCTTCAGGATCGGAAGCGCGTTCTTTGGCAACTATATGTAGACATCCACCTGTACAAAGTGCGGGGAAGATGGCGGTGTTGCCCAAATCTGCCGCAATAGTGGAAACTGTGGCAAAACTTGCACCTGCTGGGAGATTTAAGCGTTCAAGGATGCCATCAAGGTAATTGAGTAATTGTTGATGTTCAATTGCAACACCCTTCGGCTTTCCAGTGGAGCCAGATGTATAGATGACATAAGCTAAATTTTCGCTGGTGACATCGCTTTGGGGATTTTCTTTGCTTTCTGTAGCAATGGTGTCCCAATCTTTATCTAAATAAATTACTTGGATGCTGCTTTCTTGTAAAGACGTTGTATGGAACGTCTCTACAAATAATTGTTGTTGAGTTAATAAAATTGAAGTTTGGGCATCCTCTAACCTTAAATTTATATTCTCTGCTGGTAAAGCGGGATCTAGCGGCAGGTATGCGCCGCCAGCTTTGAGAATACCTAATAGAGCAACGATCACTTCTAAGGAACGCTCTAGACAAATTCCTACTAATACTTCTGGTTTAACTCCCAGTTTTTGTAGGTAATGAGCGAGTTGATTTGCACGGGCATTTAGTTCCGCGTAGGTTAATTTTTGGTCGTCAAATACAACTGCAATACTGTCAGGCGTGCGCTGTGTTTGTTCTGCAAATAGCTGGTGAAAGCATTTATGCGTGCGTTGTTGTAGAGACGTTGTATGTAACGTTTCTACATTTACATTATTGAACTCGATTAGTAGTTGGTGAAGGTGGCGATCGCTCAATACTCCTAACTTACTAATCTCACTTTCAGGATTAGCGATCGCACTTTCTACTAAGGTTTTAAAATGTTCGGCTAATCGTTTGATATCTTCAACACTAAACAAGTTAGCGTCATAGTCAAAAGCAGCAACTAAACTATCTTCTTGCTGAATACAGGAAAGTCTAACTTTAAAACGGTCAGTGCAAGCAAACTGCTGATAAATTGAGAAGGTAATGTTACCAGCAGAATACTTTGGTGTTTCTGCTTGGAACTCAAAGCTAAAAGGTAAGTAAACTGAATCAGGATTAATATTTTGCGATTCAGCCAAGTTGTGCCAGGAGAAATATTCTTGCCATTCCTCTGCTTCTTGGACTGATTTGTTAATTTGTTGCAAGAATTCTTTAAATGAGAAGCTTTTTTCTAACTTCGCAGACAGTGGTAAATATTTAGTTAGCAGCCCAATTACTGTTTCTAATTCTTCATATTTGCGCCCGTTTGCAGCTATACCGATAATTAGGTGAGATTCTTCGGTAAATCTCCACAATAAAACCTGCCAGCAAGTTACTAAGAAATTAGCAACTGATGAATCGTATTTTTGTGCGATCTCGTCTATTTGTGTTATCAAGCTAGAATCAATCTTGAACTCATAAGAACCAACTTGGAACTTAGGAGAATCTGCCAGCAATTTATTTTCAAAAAGCAAGCTTACTTCTGGTAATGCAGACAAATTATATTTTCCCCAATATTTCTTACCTAATTCTGCGTCTGCATCTTCTAATAATTCATTCTGCCATTCAGAAAATTGTAAATATTGTACTATTTCTTCATCGGGTAGTTCTATCCCTTGGCAACAAGCCTTATAACACTGGCTAATTTCCTGAACTAAAATTTTAATCGTATAGCTATCAGCACAAAGAGCAGGTAAATTTAGTAACAGAATATGCTTATTAGCTGAGAGATTAATTAATGAAGAATGTAATCCTAAACCTTGTTCAAAGTTGCTGAATATTAACCTTGCTTCCCGAAGTAAAGATTCAATTTGGTTGAATTGTGCTTGCGAGTTGTGAGCGCTTAAATCAATCTCTTGCCAAAAGAGGGGACTTTTTTCATTTATAACCTGTACAGGTGTTTTAACTCCTGTTGGTTTTAAGAAATGAGTGCGGAGGATTTCTTGACGGCTGACAACTTGTTCTAAAGCTGATTTAAGGATATCTTTTTTTAGATTACCTTCTAAGAGAATAGCAGCTTGAACACAGTAAACTAAACTGTCTTGTTGTAAAGACCAAACCCGCTTTTGTTGAGGGGAAAGACGAAAACCGTTAATGATTCTTTCTTGAACTTGCATTGTGTTATTTTACCTATTTATTAAAACCCCGCAGGCTTTTATCCTCAGTCCGCGCAGGCGAACTTTGTTTGTCTAGCTCTACCCTTCATGGTTTGGGCTGATATTTGGCGCAATTTCTATATCTTTACTATTAACAATTTCGCCCATTGCAACAACAATTTTACGCTGCCCTACATAAGGATTTCGTGCGTGTGCCGCTAGCATATTGTCGAGCATAATAATATCGCCTTTTTGCCAAGTAAAAGCAACTTCAGCTTGCTTGTAAATAGCAGTGATTTCATCAATTACTGATTGTTCAATTGGCGTACCATCACCGTAATAAACATTACGCGGTAGGTTTTCTTCACCAAATAATGAAAGTAATGATTCGCGTACTGATGTATCTAAATAAGCGAGGTGATGCAACATAATTTGGTTGAAGAATAGCCATTCGCCTGTTTTTGGATGTTTAGCGATCGCTTGCCGAATTTCTCTTGTTTTTAAACCGCCATCTGCTTTCCATTCCAACTCAATTCCGTTCTGATTACAAAAGCTTTCAACTGCTAATTTATCGCTGGTATGGAAGAAATCTTGCCAACTTACATCTAATCCGTTGGTGTAGTTGCGAACATACATTAAGCCTTTTTTGGAAAATTTATCTCTAACTTTAGAGTCGAGGAGTTGATAAACTTTGCGACAATCAACTATTGGCGTTTCTCCCCGTTCCTGCGCTGGTTGTACACAGTAAAACCAAATTTTCATTGGCCAACGGTGCATATGAGAGCTTTCATTGTGGAATAAAATTGCTTTATCGGCTGGATAAGGCGTGGAACCGTAAACTTTACCGCCTACTCCTTCACGAGGTAAGTCGCCATATTCACCGAATAATTCAGAGCAAATAGCTTGAGCGAAGTTTTCAAAATCTGCCACCGCAGTGGCGTTAAATTCTCTAAATAAAATTGCACCGTGTTTTAATAATTCTTGTTCAATAAATTGATGATTATTTTTCGCCCAATCTATTAAATCTATATCTGCTACATTTGGCTTAATCACTAAAGGTAGTTTTTGGTCAGGCTGGAAATATTCCGACTTAATCAATTCTTCCTGGGGGAAGGCGACAGCTTTAGGCTTAACAAATTTAAATTTCTTACGATTTGCTTCTTGTCGCTGTTGTTGTTCTTGAATTTGTGTCATCTTTTCTGATTCAGTAAGAAGTTCTAAGGTATTGATTCTGGCATCAGGTTGAGCAGAAATGCTGGCTAATAAAGTTTCAAAATATTGTGACAGACGAGAAATTGTGGCGCACTCAAATAAGTCTGTGTTGTATTTCCAAGTACCAATGATTCCTGTTTCGGTTTCTTCCGCAAATAAAACTAAATCGAATTTAGCTGTTTCGTTACCGACTTCTAGGGGAGTTAACGTTATGCCTGGAAGTTCTAAAGCTGGCATTGGGGCATTTTGCAATACAAATAACACCTGAAATAATGGTGCTTGGCTGGATTTACGTTCCGGTTGAAGTAATTCGACTAGCTTATTGAAAGGTAAATCTTGATGTGCATAAGCTCCTAATGATTTCTCGCGTACTTGTTGCAATAATTGTCTAAATGTAGGATTGCCGCTTAAGTCACTGCGTAAAACTAAGATATTAATAAAGAAGCCAATTAAGGGTTCAATATCGGCACGATTCCGGTTAGCAACATCAGTACCAATAGCAATATCATCTGCACTTGTATAATGGTGTAGCAGCGTGTTTAAAGCTGCTAGCAATGTCATGAATAAAGTAGCGTTTTCCTGGCGACTTAAAGCCTTAAGTTTAGTAGTTAAGTTAGCAGGTAAGATGAAAGACTGAGTAGCAGCTTGGAAGGTAGGCGTAGGTTTTGGAGGCAGTTGTTCGGGGAATTTGAGAACAGGTAATTTACTGCCTAATTGTTGTTTCCAATAATCTAGTTGGGTTTGTAAGGGAGAATAACCATTTTCTTGGGTAGTTTCCAGCCAATTTCGCTGCCAAACAGCAAAATCAGCGTATTGGATCGGTAATTCTGTTAAAGGTGAAGGTTTACCAGCAGAGAAAGAGGTGTAGAGTGCTGCTAATTCTCGAACTAATACACCTATTGACCAGCGATCGCTAATAATATGGTGCATAGTAAATAGCACTGCATATTCTGTTTCGCCTAACTGAATTAAGGTTACTCGCAGCAAAGGTGCTTGAGTTAAGTCAAAAGAACGTTGTGCTTCTGCTGTTGCTAATTGCTGAAGCTTTTGTTCTTGTTCAGTTGCAGGTAAATTTTGTAAATCTACTACGGGTAAGCTCAAGGCTAAACTTTCAGCAATAATTTGAACTGGTTGCCCTTGAACAACATTAAAACTGGTTCTTAAAACTTCGTGGCGTTTGATAATCTCGTTAAGACTTTGTTCCAATGCTGCTATATTCAACACCCCTTGAAGGCGTACAGCAGACGGAATGTTATAAGCAGGGTCGCCAGGTGTTAATTGATCTAAAAACCACAAGCGTTCTTGTGCAAAGGATAAAGGTAATTTGTTTTGGCGGGAAACGTGCTGAATAAGCGTAATTTCGGGTTTTTGAGCGTTGTTATTGAGAATGCGTTGGCTACGCCCGCCGCCTTTTGCGGCATCGCTTAAACCAGCTATAGTAGGCGACTCAAACAAATAGCGTAAAGGTAATTCCACACCAAAAGCTTCCCGCAGGCGAGAAACCACCTGAGTTGCTAAGAGAGAATGTCCGCCCAAATCAAAGAAGTTATCATCAATGCTTACTTGCTGGATTCCTAGCACCTCCCTCCAGATATCAGCAATTATCTCTTCAGTAGGATTGCGAGGAGCAACAAAACTACTGTCTACATTGTGTCTGGTGGTATCGGGTGCGGGTAGGGCGCGACGGTCAATTTTACCGTTAGTATTTACAGGAATTGCTTCTAGCCCTACAAAGGCTGAAGGAATCATATATTCTGGTAATTTTTCCTTGAGGAACCCACGTAGAGAATTTGTATGCAACGTCTCTACATTGGGGACAATGTAAGCAACAATGCGCTTATCACCTGGGTTATCCTCTCTGGCAATAACAACTACTTGTTGAACTTCTGGGTGTTGACTAAGTACCGCTTCAATTTCACCTAGTTCGATGCGGAAACCGCGAATTTTTACTTGATGGTCGATGCGTCCAAAAAATTCAATTGTTCCATCTGGAAGGTACCGGGCTAAATCACCAGTTTTGTAGAGACGCTCCGATTTTGGATTTACAAATGGATTGGAAATAAATTTTTCTGCTGTTAGTTCTGCTCGATTTAAGTAGCCTCTAGACAAGCCAGCACCACCAATATGCAATTCACCAAAGACACCGACAGGGACGGGCTGTTGATGACGGTCTAAGATGTAAATCTGAGTGTTGGCAATAGGGCGACCAATAGTAATAGATTGAGCTTCTGTCTCAATTTGGCAAATAGTAGACCAAATTGTAGTTTCAGTCGGGCCATACAAGTTCCACAAGCGATCGCATCTTACTAACAATTGATTCGCTAACTCTCGTGGTAAGGCTTCGCCGCCGCAGAGTATATTTAAATTTTTCTGACCTTGCCATCCTGCTGCTAACAACATCCGCCAAGTGGCAGGCGTAGCTTGCATAAATGTTGCGCCAGATTCGTTCAAACTTGTTGATAATCGAACGCCATCAATAGTAACTTCTCGGCTAGCAATAACAACTCGCGCACCTACTATCAGTGGCAAAAATAGTTCTAGGGTGGCAATATCAAAAGATAAGGAAGTTACGGCTAGTAGAGTATCTGTTGCTGTAATTCCTAGTTTCTCTCGCATGGAATTTAGGAAATTGACCACAGCCCTATGGCAAATTTGTACTCCTTTAGGTTTTCCTGTCGAACCAGAAGTATAAATTACATAAGCAAGATTTGACGAATTGGGAGCGAAATTAAAACTTTCACTTTCTATGAGATCCCAATCGTTATCTAGGCAAACAATTTCAGCATTGTGTCTGGGCAGATAATCTATCAGATCTTTTTGAGTTAGTAACACCCTAACTTGAGAATCTTCTAACATCAAAGCTAAACGTTCTGGGGGATATGCTGGATCTAGGGGAAGATATGCGCCGCCCGCTTTGAGAATACCCAATAAACCTATGAGCATTTCGAGCGATCGCTCTACACAAATACCTACAAGTATCTCTGGTTTTACACCTAATTTTCGCAGGTAATGTGCTAGTTGATTAGCTCGTTGATTTAGTTCTTTATATGTAACTTTTTGGTCACTGAATACTACAGCAATTTTGTCAGGATTTTGCTCGACTTGCTCCTCAAAAAGCTGATGCAGGCATTTATTCTGTGAATAATCTGTTGGCGTGTTATTCCAATCTACTAATATTTGTTGCTGTTCTGTAGCTGTCAGTAACGGTAATGTAGAAATAGGGCAATCTGGATTAGCAGCAATGCTTTCTAGCAAAATTTGAAAATGTCTTGCCATGCGCTGAATTGTGCTGGCATCAAACAAGTCTGTGCTGTATTCAAATACACCGCTAATGCCGTCAGCTTCTTCCCACAAGTCTAGTGATAAATCAAACCGCGATGTTTTGCGTTCTAATTCTTCAGGCGTGAGAGTAACTTCTGGTAGTTCTAAAGTCGGCATTTTGATGTTACGCAGACCGAACAATACCTGAAAGATTGGGTTATGACTGAGGTCGCGATTTGGTTGTAGAACTTCAACTAGCTTTTCAAATGGTAAATCCTGATGTTTGTATGCGCCTAAAGCTGTTTCTCGGACTCGCGTTAATAAGTCTTTGAAGGTGGGTGTACCAGATAAATCGGTACGCATTACCAATGTGTTAGTAAATAATCCAATTAATTTTTCGATTTCTTGGCGCTGACGGTTAGCAATGGGAGTACCAACTAAAATATCTTCTTGCCCTGTGTAGCGGTAAAGCAAGATGTTGAAAGCTGCCAGCAGTGCCATAAATAAAGTTGCACCCTGCTGCTGGCTTAATTGTGTTAGCGCTTGAGTGAGGTTTGGGGGTAAAACAAACTTTTCTACCGCACCTCGGAAATTTTGCACTGCTGGACGCGGGCGATGCCTACGGCGAGCTTCGCTAACGCTTGGCAAATTTAAGATAGGAAGGTCGCCACCCAGTTGCTTTTGCCAATATTCCAGTTGGGTTTCTAATTCTTTTCCTTGCAACCACTGGCGCTGCCAAACGGCAAAATCAGCGTATTGAATAGGTAATTCAGGTAACGATGTAGAGAGGTTCTCTGCAACGTCTTTACGAGCAAATGTAGAGTATAGCGTTGCTAATTCTTGAATCAAGATTCCCGCAGACCAACCATCAGAGATGATGTGGTGCATACAGAATACTAATAAATATTCTGATTCATTTAGATGTAGCAAGCTGACTCGCAATAAAGACCCTGTTTGCAAATCAAAGGGGCGATCGGCTTCTTGATTGACTAATCGCTGTACTTCTTGCTCTCGAAGACTTTCAGGTATTTCCCTTAAATCAATGATGGGAATCGTCAATGTAAGACTGGGGGCAATAACCTGTACAGGTTGCCCATCTACTACCTTAAAATTTGTGCGTAATATTTCGTGCCGTCTGAGGATTTCGTTAATACTTTGTTCGAGTGCGATCGCGAAGCGCTGCGGCGAAGCGCAGATCGTATTTAATTTGCCAGTGACACGACCCACTGAACAAATATTATATGTTGGGTTGCCAGGATCTAATTGGTCAAAAAACCACAACCTTTGTTGAGCAAAAGATAAAGGAAAACAGTTAGAATCACGGCTTTGGCGAGTAATTTCTATTGGTTTGATATTTTCTGTTTTTTGATTCAGGCGTTGTAATAATAAGGCACGTTTTTCGGGGGAAAGTTCAGCAATACGATTAATTAGGCTACTCATTAGTTAATTCCTCCATTTGCAAGTAATTTTTGAACTTCTTCTGCGGAAAGTTGTTCCAGTTCTGCAACCATTTCAGCCATCATTTTTTCATCTACTTGTTCAGATAATTTTTGAGCAATTACTACAGCTAAATCGGCAACGGTAGGTGCTTCAAATAAATGATGTAAAGGTAAATCAATTTGGAAGGATTGGCGCAGGCGGGAAATCACTTTAGTAGCGAGTAATGAATGTCCCCCCAACTCAAAAAAATTGTTGTAAATTCCTACTTGTTCAATTTTTAAAACTTCTGCCCAGATACTAGCTAAAGTTTCCTCAACTGGATTGCGAGGCGCAACAAAAGTATCTGTTGAAATGACTTGATCTGGTGCTGGTAGTGCTTGCCAATCTATTTTGCCATTAGCAGTTAAAGGTAAAGTCTTTAGCTGTACAAAAGCTGACGGAATCATGTAATCAGGCAGTTTTTGTTGCAAAAGCTCCCGCATTGAGTTTGTATGCAGCTTCTCTACGCTTGGGACAATGTAAGCAACAATGCGTTTTTCTCCAGGTACATCTTCTCGCGCAATGACTACTACTTGTTCGATATCTGGATGCTGTCTGATTGTTGCTTCAATTTCACCTAACTCAATACGAAAACCGCGAATCTTAATTTGATTGTCAATTCTGCCTAAAAATTCAATATTTCCATCCGGTAAATAACGGGCTGCATCCCCAGTTTTATAAATGCGGGCATTGGGGCGATCGCTAAATGGATTAGCAATGAATTTTTCTGCCGTTCTTTCCGGTTGATTTAGATATCCTCGCGCTAAACTATCACCCCCAATGTAAAGTTCTCCTGTGACACCTATTGGTACAGGTTGAAGTTGAGAATCGAGGATATAAATTTGAGTATTGGCTATAGGGCGACCTATGGGAACTATCTCAGAAAGATGACGTAAGTTGTTATCGTCAACTTGATAAGTGAGTATCCCTACAGTTGATTCTGTTGGCCCATAGTGGTTAATAATTACGCAATCAGGGGCATATTTATGAATGCGATCGACTAAATCCCAGTTACTAGCTTCACCACCTAAAACTAAACGCTTACGAGGTAAGATTGATGCGGCTTTAGGAGATGTTAATAAAGCTGCTAGATGAGAAGGGACAATTTTCAGGCAATCAATAGAATGAGCCTCAAAATATGCTGCTAGTGTTTCGGGATCAGAGGCTAAATTTTGAGGGATTATATGTAAGCAACTACCTGTAGATAAAGCGGGAAAAATAGCCGTATTTCCCAAGTCGGCAGCAAAGGTAGAAACCATTGCAAAATTAGAATTAGCGGGTAAATCTAACCTTGGTAAAATGCCATATAGATAATTAAGTATCTGCTGATGTTCAACCGCAACTCCTTTAGGTTTGCCAGTAGAACCAGATGTATAAATTACATAAGCTAGATTTTCTGCTGTGGTTATACTGGTGCAATTTTGATTGCTTTCTTTAGCAATTTCATACCATTCTTGCTCAAGATTAACTACCCGTGTTACCTGTTCGTGTAGAGGCTTTGTCTGCCAGGTTTCTACAATATTTTGTTGTGTTAACACTACTGATGCTTGGGCATCTTGTAACATCAATGCTAGGCGTTCGGCTGGCATTGCGGGATCTAGCGGTAAATATGCACCACCAGCTTTTAAAATAGCTAGTATTGCTATTATTATTTCTAAAGAACGTTCTAAACAGATACCAACTATTACTT
This sequence comes from Oculatellaceae cyanobacterium, assembly GCA_036702875.1. Classification (GTDB taxonomy): domain Bacteria; phylum Cyanobacteriota; class Cyanobacteriia; order Cyanobacteriales; family PCC-9333; genus Crinalium. Next base: position 185,214 of record DATNQB010000057.1, read on the forward strand.
CTGGTTTAACTTTTATTTTTTGTAAATAACGAGCTAATCTATTGGCACGTTCATTTAATTGCTGATAAGTTAGCTTTTGATTTTCAAATACAACTGCAATATTATCTGGTGTAAGTGCTGCTTGTGCTTCAAATAGTTGATGAATGCACTGCTCTTGAGGATAATCTGTTGTAGTATTGTTGAAATCAAATAATAGTTGGTGGCGATCGCGATCGCTCAATATATCCAACTTGCCAATCATCACATCTGGATTATTGACAATACTGGTCAACAAGGTTTCAAAATATTCTGATATCCATTTGATATTTACTGAAGTAAACAAGCTGGAATCATAATAAAAATCTGCATTAATATGATTTTCTGTTTGCACACAGGAGAGTTTAAGCTTGAATTTTGTAGTACAAGCATATTGTTGGTATATAGAAAAGGAAATATCAGCTTCGTAATATTTCTTTATTCTTTCTTGAAACTCAAAACAAATAGGCAAAAACGGTAATGCTTCATTGAGATTATCTATATTTGCTAAATCTTCCCAATGAAAATATTCTTGCCATTTTTCAGCATCATTTACTAGCTGTTCAACTTGCTGTAATAACTGATTAAATTTAACTCCTGCTGTTAAGTTGCCATCTATTGGTAAATACTTCGATAGCAATCCTAATGCTGATTCTAATTCTTCATATTTCCTGCCATTACAAGCAATGCCTATAATCGTTGTCGTTTGCTGCGTAAGTTTCCAAATTAATATGTTCCAGCAAGTTAATAAGATTACTGAAGATGTAGTCTTGTATCTAGCTGCTATTGATGATATTTTTTCAGCTAAATCACTGCTAACTCTTAATTCTAAAACTTTGGGATTAAATTCTAAACCTTGAGCGAATTTAAGTTCGCCAGGTAACTTAACATTAGCTAAATTATTAAAATCTATTTTTTGCCAATATTCTTTACCTATGACAGTATCTTCTGAATTCAATAAGTCATATTGCCATTCGGCAATGTCGGCATATTGAATAGGCGTATCTTCCAGATTTTTACCCTGTAAACAAGCTGAATAACAACTGCTAATTTCTTGAATTAAATTTAGCAACGTAGAACTATCTGCATTCATAGCAGATAAGCTTAAAAGTAATATATGCTTATTTAACGACCAAGTAACTAGAGAAACAGACAAAACTGTAGTTATTTCAGAAGTCAAAGATTGCTGACTAATCTCATGTAACAAAAACTCGGTTTTATTTTCTTGTTCTTCTTGAGAAATGCCAGTTAAATCGTAATTATATATATCAATATCGCTAGAATCATTAATTACTTGCAAAGGGATTGTCATTCCAGGTAAACACTGAAAAGTAGTGCGAAGGATTTCATGGCGATTTACGACATTTTGCAAGGCATTATTCAAAATCCCCTGTTCAAGATTGCCTTCAATTAACACTGCACATTGGACACGATAAGGCAAGGGTGAATCAATTTGCTGCAATGTCCAAAGATACTTTTGTTGTGGAGAAAGACGAAACCCCTCTAGTGTTGAGTTTTGCATATTTACAGTTCCTTTTCTGTTATTTAAATATTTTGATAACTAAATGCTTCTGCCATTCCCACAACAACCTTGCGCGAACCAGAAAATGGCGTGCGTCCATGACTAGCTAACATATTGTCTAATAACAATACATCTCCTGCTTGCCAAGGAAAGATGATTGTTTCTTGTTGATAAGCTTGACGAATTTCTGCTAAGACATCATCTGCAATTTTTGAACCATCACCGTAATAAGCGTTACGTGGTAAATCTTCCTCTTTAAATGAAGATAAAACTTCTTGGCGAATACTAGGCTCTAAACTAGAAATATGAAATAAGTGTGCTTGATTAAACCACACCATTTGTGATGTTTTAGGATGTTGAGCAACCGCTTGACAAACTTGACTTGTTCTTAAGCCGTCATTACCTTTCCATTCAAAATCAATTCCTGCTTTCCGACAATAATTTTCTACCTCAGATTTGCTATCTGTATTAAAAACATTTTGCCAAGGTAAGTCTATACCTCCTCCATAGTTTCGCACATACATGACACCTTTTTCTATAAATTGATCTCTAATTTTTGGACTAATACGATTAAAAACTTTATGACTATCAGCAATGGGTGTTTCTCCGCCAACGTTGGCTTTTTTAACACAATGAAAAGCTATTTTCATTGGCCAATTAAGGCAGTAGGACATTTCGTTATGTTGGGGGATGATTTGATCTGCTGGATATTCAGTAGAAGTGTAGATATTTCCGCTAACTTGACTGCGGGGTGTGGAACGAAAAGAATATTCTACTAATTCACCTGCAATAGTTTTGATAAATTGCTCAAAACCACTGATGCCATCAACTTTAAAGTTACGAAAAAGTAGGCCGCCATGCCATAAAAGTTGTGAGTCAATAAAACGTTGATTGTGTTCCGCCCAAGTGACTAAATTTAATCCTTCTATGGTTGGTTCAACTAATAAAGGTAGTAAGTTAGCAGGTTTAAGAGATTGCGTTTTGATTAATGATTCTTGAGATACATTAATAGCTTTACGGCTAATAGCACCTAATTTTTTAGTGGCAAAAGGTTGTGGTTGGGAAGTGGTCATGGCTAATCCTAATTGATGATTTATAAGCTGCTGATACTTTTACGTTTAGTCATCCTTAATTTGTGGATGCTAGATTGTTTGAGTTCTTGTTCTTGGTTGAATTGATATTGGCTTTCTGCTTCAGATATGATTGCTGCTAAATCGCTAATATGGACATCGGGTTGGGCAACTATTTTGCTTAACAGCATTTCTAAGTATTCCGCCATGCGGGTAATAGTCGCTGGATCAAATAAGTCTGTTTTATATTCAAAGCAGCCTTGAATACCTTGGGGTATTTCCCATAAGTTAAGACTCAAATCATGCCTGGTAGTACCGCTATCAATATCCAGGGGAGTAAGTGTTAAACTTGGTAGCTCTAAGCTAGGAATTGGGGTATTTTGTAGAACAAACCAAACTTGGAATAAGGAATTATAGTTGAGATTACGTTCTGGTTGTAACTCCTGTACTAGCTTCTCAAAAGGTAGTTCTGGATGAGCATAAGCTTGTAGGCAAACTTGGCGCGATCGCACTAACATTTCTCTAAAACTAGGATTTCCGCTTAAATCTGCCCGTAGCACTAAAGTATTAACAAAAAAGCCTATTAATCCCTCAAGTTCAACACGGTTCCGGTTAGCAATAGGCGATCCAACTCGTATATCTTCCTGCTTTGCATAGCCGTAAAGTAAAGTTTGAAATCCTGCCAGTAATGCCATAAATAAAGTTACGTCTTCCTGCTGGCAAAGATTTTTAATTGCTTCAGTTAAGCTTAAAGGTAGTACAAATAAATGCTGCGATCCCTTAAATGTGGGAACAGTTGGGCGTACTCTATCTGTAGGTAACTCTAAAACAGGTAAAGTACCGCTTAATTGTTGTTTCCAATAAGTTAACTGTTTGTTGAGTTCTTCTCCTTGTAAATATTGACGTTGCCAAACAGCAAAATCTGCGTACTGAATAGGTAATTCAGGTAAAGGATAAGGTTTAGCAGTACAAAAAGCTGGATAAAGTGCTGCAACTTCTCGAACTAGGACACCCATCGACCAACCATCCGAGATAATGTGGTGCATTGTAAATAGCAACACATACTCGCTGTCGCTTAGTTGTAGCAACTTCCCGCGTAGTAATAACCCTTTGGTAAGGTCAAATGGTATTTGTGCTTCTTCAACAGCTAAACGTTGAATTTCAGCTTGTTGTGTTTCTGCGAAAGCTTGTAAATTAATGATTGGCAGGGTAAAAGTAGCAGTGTCAGAAATTACCTGTACTGCTTCCCCATCTACCAGCGCAAAATTAGTGCGTAAAACTTGGTGTCGCTGAATAATTTCTTGGAAAGTTTTTTCTAACGTCGCAATATTTAGCTGACCTTTGAGAGATACAGCCGCAGGTAAATTGTAGGCGGGATTACCTGGAGATAATTGATCCAAAAACCACAGTCTTTGCTGTGCAAAAGATAAAGGGCAAGGATTTAGTTGAGAACGTCGAGGAATAGTATTAGATTCCTCTGCAATTGCTGCTTCTTCTCGCAACGCTTTGAGAAGTAGTAACCGTTTCTCAGGTGAAAGATTTTTTAATCGTTCTAAGCGATTAGAGGTTGTCATCATTAACCTCCTCATTGGATGTAATCACGGGAAGCTTGGCGGCGGTTTTGATTTGATCGTTCAACACTGCATCAATATCATCTTCGGTTGTTAAAGGATTAGCCAGAACTACGCGCAATGCGACAATTGGTATTCCTACGCCATAAATCGTATTTTCTAATGTTGTGCGCGAGACGAATGTATTACCAGCTTGCTTTTGAGCATTTTGCAACAACTCATTAAAATCATTAATTGCTTGATTGTCAGATGCAGTTAATTTTCCTTGAGCCGTTTTTTGTCTAAATGGTTCTGGAATATAGCGATAAAGCAGAATATTAATTTCTGGTTTAAACAATAATTCAAATTCTGGTCTAGTGTTTATTTCGTTAGCCAGGTACTGAGCTTTTTTAATCCCCGAATCAATTAAAAATTCATAACCTTTATGCCCAATGATATTTAACGCTGCTTGTAAAAATAAGCTCATTCCTGGGCGGGAACCTTCTAAGCTGCGTTTTCCTAAATCTGGTGATTCTTTCCGAACTGTATAACGAGCGGTTTTTTCAATATATTTTGCTAAATGGGGATTTCTTAAAATCACCATGCCTAAACCCATTGGCAAATACAATTGTTTATGACCGTCAATTGTGACTGAATCTGCTAATTCTATGCCAGCGAGTTTATGTTGATTTTGCTCAGAAAAAAGAACTGCGCCACCCCAAGCAGCATCGACATGAAAATTGATATTATATTCTTGCGCGATCGCACTCATTTCAAGCAGTGGATCTATTGCGCCAGAATCAGTAGTACCAGCAATCCCAACTAAAGCAATAATTAGTTGATTGCGTTGACGACACTCACTTATTGTTTCTCGCAGTGCAGCAATATTCAGCCGATGATTTTGGTCTGTAGGAATTTTAATTAAATTGCGATCGCCTATTCCTAATAATCCCGCAGCTTTCTCAAAAGAGTAGTGCATTAAGCTAGAGCCAATTATCACCGCACCCTGATATCCATAAAAGTTTAACGCCGCAGCTAAACCTTCATTTTCTACACCACCAAAATCATCTTTTGCTCCTAATAAAGCATTCCGATAGCACCACATGGCGGTGATATTAGCCAGTGTTCCGCCAGTTACCATCATCCCCAACGTACTCTCACTATTTTGAGTATGTTGAGTATAAAAATCATCACCAAAACCGTAAATTAAGCGGTGCATCATTGCCAAAGCTTGACGCTCATAAGGGCTAAATGCTTTGGCGGTTTCCACCTTCACCACATTTTGGTTCATCGCTGTCATTAGCTTCCCTAATGGCTGGAAAAAATAGGGAAGCGAACTTGTCATGTGACCGATAAATCTGGGTGAAGATACATGGATCGAATCAGCGACAACATTAGTAGCTAAATCTTCTATATAACTATCTATGTCAGTTGGAAATAGAGGAAGTTTACTATCAGCAAATTTTTCAACAACTGATTCTAAATCTGTATCACTACTAATTTGTTTAGCTTCTAAAAAAATTTTAGTAATTGAGTCAATTTGCTTTTCTAATTCTGTTTTGGCAAAAATAGCTTCGTCAGTAACAGAAAATAAACTGATAATTTGTTCTTCAAACCTGTCCTGCAAACCACCAGAGGGCTGCACGCTTTTATAAACTTTTGACACTTCTATTGTTCCTTCATTCATTTGCTTCACTTCCTAAAATCGTGAATTATCCAGTTATTTAAAGGTGCAATACTATGAATTTAACCGGACAGGTTATCAGTAGAGATATTGCAAAAATCAGTTATTACATCTGTGTAGCCTGCGGCAACGCTGCGCGTATATCTGTGTCCATCTGTGTTACATTTGTGGTTAATTCACAATTAATTAGCTAAACTAACAACTGATTTACTATCTCCCATCCGCCAGAGATAAAAGCTTCTGTACTTCCGCATCATCAAGATTTTCCATTTTGTCTAGTAATTCATCAAGTTTGGCAGCATTAGATTTCATAAAAATTTGTGTTTCTACTATTTCAGCTAAATCTTTAATCGTGGGAGATTTAAAGAATTCTGGCAAACTTAAATCTATGCCAAATTTTTTCTTTACTCGCGATATTAACTGAGTTGCCATTAAAGAATGACCTCCCAAATCAAAAAAGTTATCGTTAATTCCTACATTCTCTACACTTAAAACTGCTGTCCAAATTTCAGCAATTTCTTGCTCAATTGGTGTTTGAGGCGCTAGAAAAACTGATTCTTGATCTGGACGATAATTATCAGGTACAGGTAATGCAAGACGATTTACTTTGCCATTTGGTGTTAGTGGTAAAGCGTCCATTTGTACAAATGCAGCAGGAATCATATACTCAGGCAAATGCTGTTTTAAAAATTGTCGCAATTCCTGAATAATTTCCGTTTGGCTGACTACATAAGCAACTAGGCGCTGATTACCAGGTGAATCTTCTCTGACAAATACAACGCTTTCGGTAACTGCGGGATATTGATTGATTAACGCTTCAATTTCACCTATTTCTATACGAATACCCCGAATTTTTACCTGATGGTCAATTCTACCTAGATATTTAATTTCTCCATTAGGTAAGTAACATCCCAAATCCCCAGTTTTATATAACTTTTCATAAATTTCAATCTGAGAATTTAATTGAGTTGTTAACGGGTTGGTAATAAATTTTTCCGTCGTTAACTCTGGACGGTTTAAATAGCCGCGTGCTAAATTCGCCCCACCAATATAAATCTCACCTTGTACACCGATGGGTACTGGTTGTAAATTGCGATCGCATATATAAACTTGGGTATTAGCAATTGGGCGACCAATAGGCACACAATCACTAAATTCACTGGTGCTAGTATCGTGCCAAGTAACGTCAGCAGCTACCTCTGAAGAACCGTAAAGGTTTATCAGTATGCTATTAGACAGTTGTTGGTAAAAACGTTGCACTAAATCTACAGAAAGTGCTTCACCGCTACTCACCCAATACTTAAGTTTAGGTAGGCGTGTATCTAAATCGCTGAATGTATCTAAGATTACCCGCAATAAGGAGGGAACTAAAACCAAGCGAGTAACATTTTGCTCAGAGAGAGTTTGAACTAATTGTTCAGGATCTTTAACTGTTATATCGGGAATAATTACTGTAGGGATGCCATGAATTAATGGCGCAAAAATTTCCCAAACAGAGTCTACAAAGTTAAGAGAAGTTTTTTGACAACAAATTTCATCAGGCGCAAATGGGTAAGGATTCCAAGTTAAGCGATTAACTGTGTTGCTATGTAAACCTAAAACACCTTTAGGCGTTCCGGTAGAGCCTGATGTATAAAGAACATAGGCAAGGTTAGAGGAATTTAAATTTACAGGATTAGTATTTACTGGGGTGGTTTCTATAGCTTCCCAATCTGTATCTAAACAAACAACATTAGCATTATGTTGAGGCAGAATTTCTAGTAGTGCTTTTTTGGTTAATAGCACTGACACTTGAGCATCTGCCAGCATAAATGCTAAACGTTCTTGGGGATAAGTTGGATCTAAAGGAACGTAAACGCCACCAGCTTTTAAGATACCGAGTAATGCAATTATAGTGTCAAGCGATCGCTCTACACAAACCCCTACTAAAACTTCTGGTTTAACACCTAAAGATTGCAAGTAATTTGCTAGTTGATTCGCCTGATGATTTAGTTCTCGATAAGTAAGTTTTTGGTTCTCACAAATAACAGCAACGGCATCTGGTGTTTTTTCTACCTGTGCCTCAAATAATTGATTAATTGTACAATTATTAATTGTAGATTGAGTTTGATTAAACTCCCCTAATATCTGCTGTAATTCAGTTTTTGTCAGCATTGGCAGCATTGCCAAAGATTGATCTGGTTCCGCAACCATACCTGCTAACAATATTTGCAGATGTCCTAACATTTGCTGAATTGTAGCAGCATCAAATCGCTGAGTATCGTACAAAATCTTTAACGATAACTCTGCGCCTGGTACTGCCATTACAGTTAGCGGATAGTTAGTTTTTTCAAAAGAAAGAACATCCTTAATTTTTAAATCTTGGCTGATCTGCTGAACCGCCGCATCTAAGGGATAATTTTCAAAAACTATCAAACTTTCAAATAATGGCACACCGCCAGCAACTTCACTCCATCTTTGGATCTCAGCTAAGGGAGTATATTCATACTGACGCGCATCGACTTGTTGCGCTTGTAGCTGCTTTAACCAAGATAAAAGAGTATCTGACGCGCCAATCTTAACCCGTACTGGCAGAGTATTAATAAACAACCCTACCATCGCATCTGAGCCAATTAAACTAGGCGGGCGACCAGAAACAGCAGTCCCAAAAACAACATCATTTTCGCCACTATAACGAGTTAATAACAACGCCCATGCTGCTTGTACTAATGTATTAAGTGTTAACTGATGCTGTCGCGCCAGAGATTGTAAAGCTGTGGTTGTTGTTGCTGATAAATGAATTTCTTGTTCGTCGTAACTTGATTGAGTATCTCCAACACTCAACTGATTTTGAGTAATTTTTAAAGTTGTAGGCGATCCAAATCCTGTTAATTTTTCTCGCCAGAAAGCCTCAGCCTGAGATAATTTCTGTTGATGCAGCCAAGCAATATAATCTCGATAAGGACGGGGACGAGGTAAAGATAATTCTTCACCTTTACAAAATGCAGAGTAATAATCAAAAATTTCCTTTAACAATATAGGATTCGACCAACCATCTAATAGGATGTGGTGGTGACTCCAAATAAAGCGATAACTATCTTCGCTTAACCTAATTAATGTTAAGCGCATGGGTGGCGTTTGTTTGAGATCGAATCCTTGTTCTCGATCTGCTTGTAGGAAAAACTCTAATTTTTGTTGCTGTTCAGTTGCGGGTATTTCTTGCCAATCATACTGTTGCCAAGGCAATTTTACCTGGCGCTGGACGGCTTGTACAGGTTCTTTGATGCCTTCCCAAATAAAGCAGGTGCGTAAAATCGGATGCCGATCAATTACCTGCTGCCAAGCGCGTTGGAAAAACTCAACATTTAGGTTGCCTTGGATGCTACAACTTAACTGCTCAAAATAAACCCCAGAATTAGGCTCATAAATTGTGTGGAAAAGCATCCCCTGCTGCATGGGCGAAAGGGGATAAAAATCTTCAACGTTACCTTTGCCCATTTTAAACCTCTCCTATTGCTGTTAAAATTTCGTCTAAATCTGATTGATCCCATTGACTCCACTGAAACTCGGAGAAGTCAGAAGGGGTATAGCCTCCAGCTTCGGGAGATTGACAGTGGGAAATAAGCGATCGCAAAAAATCTAAATAACTCTCAGCTAAACGCTCAACTGTTGCACGTCGATAAATTTTCTCGCTGTATGTCCAATCAATTTGTAATTTTCCACCGCTAACAAAACCGTTAATTTCTAATAAATAAGAGCGATTTCCTTTAGGACTAAATGCGGAACCAGATGGATCTTGAGTTAATCCAAATAAAGATGATTCTGGTAAAGCTTGGTCAAGTTGTCCAAAGTAATTAAAATTGACCTCTGCCTTTGGACAGGTGTGCAGTTGTTGAGCAATGTTACTCAAGTAGCGTAAAATCCCATAGCCGATGCCACGATTGGGAATACTACGCAACTGTTCTTTTACTGCCTTCAAAGCTTCTCCAGGGTTAGCTGCATCTGTAAGTTGCAACAACACTGGAAATACAGAAGTAAACCAACCAACAGTACGCGATGAATCTACATCATCAAAAATTTCTTCGCGCCCGTGTCCTTCTAAATCTACAAGTAATTTGCTGTTGTTTGTCCACTGGGCAAAAGCTTGAACTAATGCTGTTAATAATACATCATTAATTTCTGTGCGATAAGTTTTAGGAACTTCTTGCAATAAGGCTTGAGTTTCTTCCTGACTCAGCAATACAGAAACATTAGCGGCTGTTGCTACTGTATTACTTCCTTCTGGATAGTCTACTGGTAAGCAACTAACAGGTTTTTGTAATGCTAACCAGTAATTTAACTCTGAGTGCAAGGTTGAAGATTGCGCGTAGTTTACTAAACTTTCAGCCCAATATTTAAAAGAAGTTGTTTTTGCTGGCAGTTTGATCGCTTCACCACGATTTAACTGTTCGTAAGCTGTTTGTAAATCGGATATTAAAATTCTCCAAGAAACACCATCAACCGCTAAATGATGGATCACAATTAATAAGCGACTTGCTTGGGTTGCGCCTAAATCAAACAAAGCTACCCGTACTATTGACCCTTGGGCTAAATTTAAACTAGCTTGGATTTCGCTGGCGGTAGATGCGATCGCATTTTTTTGTTCATCGACTGATAGTGCTGATAAATCTATCTGTGTAAACGGCACAATATTATCGGGTTCTGCATTAAATTGTTGCCAACCCGATTCTGATTGCACAAACCTTAAGCGTAAAGCATCGTGATGTAACAATAACTGCTGTATGGCTTGTTGCAACAAAGTTACATTAACTGGTTGCCGCACTTCTAACAAAACTGCTTGATTCCAGTGATGAGGATCGGCAAAATCTTCCTCAAAGAACCAATGTTGAATTGGTGTTAAAGGTAGTTGACCAACTACTAAATTTTGTTCAGCTTGAAGTGTTTGGGTTGTACCTACTACTACTGCTAACTCGGCAATTGTTTGATGCTGGAATAACAGTTTAGGCGTTAGTTGTAATCCTGCTTGATTAGCTTTAGAAATAATTTGAATACTCAGGATAGAATCGCCACCCAACTCAAAAAAGTTGTCGTGGATACCTACCTGTTTAATGCCAAGAACTTCTGCCCAGATACTAGCTAGTTGTTCTTCTACACTACTGCGAGGAACTACTAAAGCTGTTTCTAGTTCTGGTCTACTTAAATCTAAAGTTGGTAGCGAGTTCCTATCTACTTTACCATTCGGTGTTAGTGGTAATTCTTCTAACACGACAAAAGCAGCAGGGATCATGTAATCAGGTAAACGCTCTTGTAAAAATTGGTGCAGTTCGCTAGTTGTTGGCGATTTGCCTGAATGCGGAACAACATACGCTATAAGTCGCTTGCTTCCCGATTCGTCCTCTCGATCCACAACAACAGAAGATTGGACAGCTACGTGCTGAGACAATACAGCTTCAATTTCTGCTAGCTCAATACGGAAACCGCGAATTTTTACTTGATAATCGAGGCGACCAATAAATTCAATATTACCGTCAGGTAAATAGCGAGCTAAATCTCCGGTTTTATACAAACGTAAACTTTGATTTGAGCCATTAAAAGAATGATCAATAAACTTTTCTGCGGTTAATTCAGGGCGATTTAAATAACCACGCGCCAAACCTGCACCACTAATATATAGTTCGCCAGGTACATTAATCGGGACTGGCTGTAGGTGCTGATCTAAGATATAAATCTGAGTATTAGCAAAAGGTCTACCAATAGGTAGCAACTGATCGCCTAGTAAATCTATGGCTGTGCTTTCAAAATAGGAATTATCAATAGTAGCTTCTGTTAAACCAAAAGAGTTAATTACTATTGTTTGTTCGCTACAAAATTCACGCACTTTTTTGTACTCTGAGCCATACCAACTGTCTGAACCACAGACAATTAGTTTCATAAAGTCGAGGCGCTGTTTGCTTGTCTCTAAATATTGCAGTAAGTTCCTTAAAACGACAGGCACAAATTCTGCACAGTCGATTTTTTCCCGCACCATTAGCTGATAAAGCATTTGGGGAGACAATAGCAAGTCACGCGGACATAGCACCAACTTACCCCCAGAACACAAAGCCCGCACCATGTCTCCAGTAAAGACATCGAATGAGAAGCTTGCCATTTGCAGGTGACAAGTTGCAGTGGTTCGGAGTTGGTAAGCTTGTTCCCAAGCAAAGTAAGCATTAGCAAGGCTGCGATGTTCGATCTGCACGCCTTTAGATTTACCTGTGGAACCAGAGGTATAGATTGTATAAGCTAAATTATTAGGCTTAACATTAATTGCAGGATTGTCTTGATTTTCAGATGCTATAGTTTCCCATTTATCCAAGCAAATGACTTTACCATTGCATTGTGGTAGCCACTCTAAAAGTCGCTGTTGAGTTAATAAAACAGAAACTTCAGCATCCTCTAACATGAATGCTAAACGCTGCTGAGGATAACAGGGATCTAATGGTAAATAAGCGCCACCTGCTTTGAGTACGCCTAGCATCGATATGATAATGTCGAGCGATCGCTCTACACAAATCCCCACTAAATCATCAGCACCTACGCCCAATTTTCGTAAGTAATGCGCTAATGAATTAGCTTTTTGATTCAGTTGTCGGTAAGTAAGTTGTTGATGCTCAAAAACTACGGCGATCGCATCAGGTGTACGCTCTACTTGCTGCTCAAATAACTGATGAATTAATACTTCTGGATAGGCAATTTTAGTATCATTCCATGCTAATAATTGCTGCTGCTCTGCCTGTGTCAGCAACGGTAAATGAGAAATGCTTTGATCGGGATTGGCAACAATACTTGAAAGTATTGTTTGCAAATGCCCCAGCATTCTAGTAATAGTTGCTGCGTCAAATAAATCAGTGCTGTATTCAATTGATGCCTTTAATTTTTCTCCTACTTCCTCCATATCTAAACTCAAATCAAACTGGGTTGTTCCCCGCTCAACTTCCAGCAAACTTAAATTTAATCTAGGTATTTCTAAAGGAGGCATAGGCGCGTTCCTTAATTGGAACATTACCTGAAATAAGGGATTACGGCTAAGACTACGAGTAGGCTGTAATTCTTCTACTAACTTTTCAAACGGTAAATCTTGATGATTGTATGCTCCTAGCGTCACCTCGCGCACTCGTCGCAACAACTCACGAAAACTAGGATTACCCGATAAATTTGTGCGAATAACTAATGTATTAATAAAAACTCCAATTAGTTCTTCAATTTCAGAGCGGTTGCGGTTAGCAATTGTAGAACCTACAACTATATCTGTCTGCCCTATGTAGCGACACAGCAACGTTTTAAATGCCGCCAAGAGGGTCATAAACAAAGTTACATCCTCCTGCTGACTGAGTTTTTTCAGTGCTGTAGTTAATTCTTGGGGTAGTAAGATTGCTCGCGTAGCACCGCAACTTGTTTGGATTGCAGGTCTAGGTTTATCAGTTGGCAGTTCTAATAAAGGTGGTAATCCCTCTAGTTGTTGCCGCCAGTAAGATAGCTGATTGTTCAGTACATCGCCTTGTAACCATTGTCTCTGCCAGATAGCAAAGTCTGCATACTGAATTGGTAACTCTGGTAAATTAGATTCTTTACCAGTAGAAAAAGCTTCATATAATGCTGCTAATTCTTTAATCAGCACACCTATAGACCAACCATCTGAGACAATGTGGTGCATTGTCAACAGTAAGACGTATTGCCGATCATCTAATTTCAGCAACTTTGTTCTTAATAAAAGATCTTTTTCTAAATCAAATGGTTGTCTATCTTCCTCAATAGCTAAACGCTGAATTGTTGCTTGTTGTTCGTTTGGTGCTAATTGAGTTAAATCAATAATTGTTAAATTTAAGTGACAAGCATCCGCAGGCGCGATCGCTTGAATCAATTTACCATCAACATTAGTGAAATTAGTTCGTAATGCTTCGTGACGCTGTGCGATCGCATTAAAAGTCTGCTCCAAAACAGCTACATTTAACTGTCCTTTCAACAGCACAGCACCAGTTAAGTTATAAGCAGATGCCCCAGGATCGAATTGCTCTAGAAACCACAACCTTTGTTGAGCAAATGATAACGGAATAGAATTGCTTTCTTGTCTGCGAGTAATTCTTTGAGTAGATGAAGCTTCTACACCTTGTTCTTTGAGCAATAATTCCAGTAATGCCCGTCTTTTAGAGTCAAGTTTAAAATTGCTCATTGTTTAAGCTCCTACTCCGATTAGTGCTGTTTTTTCCGCCAGCATTTTTTCTACTTCCTCATCCGAAAGTTCAGTTATGCTCATTAGTAATTCCGCAGTCTGTTCTACTTTGATGCGTTGCTGTGGATCTTGGAGAATGCTTGTAACTTGACCCGCGATAGTAGGTGCTTCAAAGAAATTACGCAAAGGCAGTTCTACTTGGAAAACTTCGCGCACCTTCACAATCAGTTGAGTAACTCGCAGCGAATCTCCACCTAAATCAAAGAAATTTTCATAAATACCCACCTGCTGAATGCCCAAAATTTCGCACCATAAATCAGCTACAACTTTTTCCACATCGGTACGAGGGGCAACAACTTGCTCATCTATCTCTTGGAAAGAATTAGGTATTGGTAAAGCTTTTCTGTTTACCTTGCCATTAGCTGTAAGCGGTAAACTATCCAACACCATGAAGGCAGCAGGAACCATATATGCAGCTAACTTTTCACTCAAAAAATTACGCAAATCTGTAACTTCCAGAATTTCCTGATTAGGAACAACATAAGCAACTAATCTTTGATGATTTTTTTCGCCAACAGCACTAACTACTGCTTCTTTAACTGCTGAATGCGTCAGCAACGCGGCTTCAATTTCTCCTAACTCAATTCGGTAGCCACCAATTTTTACTTGAAAATCTTCTCTGCCTAAAAATTCAATATTCCCATTAGCAAGATAACGTCCTAAATCTCCTGTGCGATAAAGTCTTTCACCAGTGCGGGGATGGGTAATAAAGCTAGCCGCAGTTTTCACTTCATCCCGCCAATAGCCTTGTGCTAATCCAATTCCACCAATGTAAAGCTGACCTGTAACCCATACAGGGCAATGTTCTAACGCTTCATTTAATACATAGAAACGTTGATTGTTCATTGGTTTACCGTAAGGGATGCTTTTCCAATTTAGATTTACTTCTGTAATTGGATACAGAATTGACCAGATAGATGCCTCTGTCGCACCACCCAAACTGATAACTTCTGTTTGCGAATTTAAAGCTTTAATTTGATTAGGTAATGTTAAAGGTAGCCAATCACCACTTAGCATTACTAACCGCAAATTATGGAAGAGAGCAGGATTATTAGCACCATAATCAACCATCATTTGCATTAATGCTGGAACAGAATTCCAAATAGTAATCTGTTCGCTTTGCATTAATTGCGCCCAATGTGCAGGCTCTTGAGTTGCCGCAGCATCGGGGAGAACTATTGTGCCACCAGCAGCTAAAGTGCCGAAAATGTCATAAACTGACAAATCAAAGTTAAGTGCAGAAAGAGCGAATATGCGATCGCACGCTTGCACATTAAAACGCTGATTAATATCTAAAATCGTGTTAACAGCGCCACGATGGTCAATTACTACCCCTTTAGGCAAACCAGTAGATCCCGAAGTATAAATTACATAAGCAATATCTTCTGGTTTTTGTACAGGTTCTAGTGTGGGAATTTTATCCAAGGGGGAGCTAGTTTCCCCCCTTACCAAGGGGGGATTAAGGGGGGTAATATCTACACAAATGCGTTGAATATTATCCGACCAATCTAAACTACTATCTATCCAAGATTGAGTAACAACTAACTGTACTTCTGCTTGATTAAGGAGATGCGATCGCCTTTCTGCTGGTAATCTTGGATCAATCGGTACATAAGCCGCACCCGCCGCCAAAATACCTAAAACACCAACAACTTGCTCCCAACCTTTTTCCATCACCACTGCAACTAACTGATTAGGTTTTGCCCCTAGTTGTCGCAGTTGATAACCAAGTTGTTGAGAACGTTGATATAACTCTTGGTAAGAAAGAGTGCAATTAGTTGCAACTACAGCCGTTTTCTCTGCATATTTAGGTACTTGAGCAGTAAATAAAGTGTGCAGGAGTTCTGGTGATACTAAAGCATCAGTAGCATTAATAGTTGCACGTTGCTCTAGTTGTGTTTGTGGAATTAGTCGGGGATGTGTTTCTTGCCATTCTGATTGATTAGCCAGATTTTCTAGCGACTTGCAATAAGCAGCAAACATATCATCCAAAAGTCCTGCGGGGAAAACATCTTCCACCGCATCCCAATTGAAAATTAACGCGCCTGCTGCTTCTGCAACTTGATGATCTAAGAAAACTTGCGGTGTTTGAGTAATACCGTAAACACTTTCTCCCAACCAGCTTAGAGGGAAATTTTGTTCTCCATCCTGCGTCAGCGTGCTAGTAAATACAACTGGCATCAAAGCGCTAGAAAGTCTGCCTTGAGTACGCGCCAACTCCCGTAATACTTGCACGCCGCTAACATCACGATGATCTAAATCTTCCCAAAGTTGTGCTTGTAAATTTTTGACACGATTGATAAAAGCATCTTGTTTTGAATTATCTACTTCTAACAAAGTCAGTGAAGTAAAATCACCTATTAGTTGATTAACTTCAGGATGTAAAGGTAAACGATTAAATAAAGTCAGAGCTAAAGTAAAGCGAGGATTTTTACTCCAAACTGTTAAAACTTCTGCAAATGCGCCTAGCAATATTCCAGAAGGTGTAATTCCTGCTTGACTCGCATAACTTTTTAACTTTAACCAAGTATCTGCTGTTAATTTGCCACTCCGACGAACAAATCGAGGATTTTTAATAGCAGATATTTGTGCTAAAGGTAATTCTGGTGCTGGGGCAAGGTTAGCAATACGCTTTTGCCAATAATCCCAAGCCCGTTGATATTGTTGAGAATTACGTTGATTAACTTCGGCTAAAACATAATCGCGGAAAGAGATTTCTAGAGGTATGAGGGAAGTTTCAGGATTTTGGTATAACTCAGCTAATTCGCGCCCGATAATTTGAAAACTCCAAGCATCACTAATTAATAAATCAAAACTGAAGTGTAAGCGAGTGCGCTGGTCATCTAATTGTGAAGCACAGATTTCAAATAAAGGAAACTGCTCGGAAGATAATACTTGATGATCGAGGCGATCGCGTACAATTTGCAACTCTAGATTAATAACTTCCTGTTGTTGTCCCCGCAGATCCAAAACTTTGATTTCATAACTTGGCACTTTTTTAAGTATTTGCTGCTGTCCATCAGGCAAAATAATTGTCCGCAGCATTTCGTGACGTTCAATTAAACGTTGCCAAGCTTGATTAAATCTTTTGATATCTAAATCAACAGCATCAATTTCTACATAAATATGAGTCGCAATATTACCTAATTCAAAAGCTGTACTTCTGCCTACCCAGTAAGCTTGTTGAATATCTGTAAGCGGAAATGGTTGATATCGTTGATTTAAATCAGATGTAATTACTGGAATAACACTAACAGATGATTGATATTCTGTTGGTTGATTTTGAACTTGTGAAACTTCCTCTACCAAACCAGCTATAGTCGGAGATTTAAACAAACTACGCAACGGTAAATCTACCTGAAAAGCTGACCGAATTTTAGCAATAATTTGTGTCGCTAAAAGAGAATGGCCGCCTAACTCAAAGAAATTATCATAAATTCCTACTTGTGCAACACCAAGCACCTGACTCCAGATTCCTGCTAATTTTTCTTCTGTTAAAGTGCGGGGTGCTACAAAATTTCTCTGTAAATCTAATTGAGATATATTAGGTGCAGGTAAAGCTTTGCGGTCAATTTTGCCATTAGAAGTAAGCGGTAAAGATTCCAGCATGACAAAAGCTGAAGGAATCATATACTCAGGTAATTTATCCTTAAGGAATGTCTTTAAATCCGCTACTTTTAAATTTTGTTGATTACAAACCAAATAAGCAATTAAGCGTTTATCTCCAGGTCGATCTTCTCTAGCTACAATTACAGCTTGTTGTACTGCTGAATATTGATTAATAACAGATTCAATTTCGCCTAACTCAATACGGAAACCACGAATTTTAACTTGATAGTCAATTCTACCAAGATATTCAATTGTGCCATCCGATAAGTATCGTACTAAATCCCCAGTTTTGTATAGAAATGAACCCCCAGTACCTAACCCAGGCTCAATTTCTGTAGCCCGCGCAGGCGGGCTTTGCTCGTATAGCCCCAGGCTTAAGTCTGGGGTTCTTTGATTAAACGGGTTATCAATAAACTTCTCTGCTGTTAATTCAGGGCGGTTAAGATAACCTTTAGCTAAACCATCACCACCAATATGTAATTCACCTGGAATACCTACAGGTACAGGTTGTAAATTACTGTCTAATATATAGACTTGCGTATTCGCAATTGGACGACCAATAGCAACTATTTCATTTTCTCTCTTAAGTTGATTAATTGTTGACCAAATCGTAGTTTCTGTGGGGCCATATAAGTTCCATAAACACTGGCATTTCTCTAAAAGCTGATTAGCCAGTTGTTTAGATAAAGCTTCACCGCCACAAATAACTTTTAGTTGTTGATTACCTTGCCACCCTGCTAATAACAACATTCTCCAAGTAGCAGGAGTTGCTTGCATGATAGTAGCACCGCCAGCTAATTTTTCTGCTAACTGAATACCATCAGTAGCTACTTCACGGCTAACTATTTCAACACACGCGCCAACAGTTAAAGGCAGGAAAAGTTCTAAACCAGCAATATCAAAAGTTATTGTAGTAACTGATAACAATTGATCAGAACTATTTAACTCAATTTCCTGCTGCATAGCTTGAATGAAATTAACCAAAGAACGGTGGCGAATTTGTACACCCTTTGGTTTTCCTGTCGAACCCGATGTATAAATTACATAAGCCAGGTTATGGCTCAATACATTAACGACAAAATTATCTAAATTTTCTTGATGAATTAAATGCCCATCTGTATCTAAACAAACAACTTGTGCTGTATGTTGCGGTAAATCTGCAACTAATGTTTTTTGGGTTAACAATACCGCCGCCTGGGTATCTCGCAACATAAATTCTAATCGTTCTGGCGGATAGGCTGGATCTAATGGTAAATAAGCCGCGCCAGCTTTCAAAATGCCTAAAATGCCGATGAGCATTTCTAAAGAACGCTCTACACAAATCCCTACTAAAGAATCTGATTTTACTCCCAGTTTTTGCAGATATTTCGCTAATTGATTCGCTTGATGATTTAACTCTTGATAAGTAAGTTTTTTATCCTCAAAAACTACGGCAATTGCATCTGGTGTTTTTTCTACCTGTGCTTCAAATAATTGATGAATACATTTATCTTTGGGATAATCTACGCTGGTATTATTCCACTCCACTAATAACTGGTGCTGTTCAGTCTCAGTTAGTAAAGGCAAAGTAGAAATAATAGCTTCTGGATTATCAACAATTCCAGTTAATAAAGTTTGAAAATGTCCAATTAGCCGCTCAATCGTGCTGGATTTAAATAAATCAGTATTGTATTCAAATGAGCCAATTAAACCTTGTGCAGTTTCTTCTAAAAACAGCGTTAAGTCAAACTTAGCTGTTTTCGGATCAACTTCTTTTAAGCTTAATTTCAGTTCTGGTAAATCTAAAGTTTGCGTTAATCCATTTTGCAGCGCAAAGGAAACTTGGAATAATGGCGAGTAACTTAAATCCCTCTCTGGTTGTAATTCTTCTACTAACTTTTCCAAAGGTAATTCTTGATGAGCATAAGCACCTAAAGCTGTTTCTCTAACTCGGCGCAGCAATTCCTTGAAACTCGGATTATTACTGATGCTAGTACGCAATACCAAAGTATTGACAAAAAAGCCAATTAAGTGTTCAATTTCAGCGCGATCACGATTAGCAATTGGCGCACCAATTAAAATATCTTCTTGTCCTGTATAGCGATAAATTAATGTTTTGAATGCTGCCAGCAAGGTCATAAATAAGGTTGTGCCTTCCTGCTGACTTAATTTATTTAATTTTTGGGTTAATTCTGGAGTAATTTCAAAATTGATTCGTTCGCCATTATAAGTTTGAACTGCTGGACGAGAAAAATCTGTAGGTAAATTTAAAACAGGTAAATCACCGCTTAATTGTTGCTTCCAATAATTAAGCTGATTTTCTAAAACTTCTCTTTGTAAATGCTGGCGCTGCCAAACAGCATAATCTGCATATTGAATTGGTAGTGGGAACCCCACCCCCTGCCCCCTCCCCGTTGACGGGGAGGGGGTTGTTAAGAACTTTTGATAAGATTTCGTCAATTCTTGCAGCAATACACCCATCGACCAACCATCAAAGACGATATGGTGTGCTGTTAATAATAAAATATGTTTTGTTTCAGATAAACGTAATAATTTAGCGCGTAATAGTAAATCTTGAGATAAATCAAAAGGCGCTCTAACTTCCTCCAAACATAATTTATCAACATCATTCTCTTGTCCCCCCTCTCCGTTCACGGGAACCCTGCTAGGGGGTGGGGTTAACTCAATAACTGGCAGATTAAAACTAACATCATTCTTAATTAATTGAATAGGCTGTTCATCTTTACTAACAAAATTTGTTCGTAAAGCTTCATGTCTGTTAATAATTTCATTAAAGCTTTGTGCCAGCGCCTCTACATTCACTTCTCCTGTTAACTCGACTGTAGCAGCAAGATTGTAAAAAGGATTACCTGGTTCTAACTGGTCAAAAAACCATAACCTTTCTTGAGCAAAAGATAGAGGTAAGTTGTGTGCGCGATCGACTGGCGAAATCGCTGATACAATAGGTGCTTCTACGGCAATTTGCTGGAGAATTTGTGCTGCTAATTCAGCAATACTAATTCTTTCAAACAGAGCATTGACAGATAAGGTAATTTTAAAATCTGTTTCCAGGCGATTATTTAACTCAAAAACCTTTAAAGAATCAAGCCCCAAGGCACTTAGAGATTGATTTATCTCTGATTTAATTTGCAGAAGATTATCAAGAATCTGTTGTAGATATGATTCTAGAATTTTGTGCTGTTCTTCTGGCTGGGCTGCTAGTAGTGTTTCACGGTTAAGAGTGCGTAGCGTCTTTGCAGGAGAATCGCTTTCTTGCCACTGGTGATTTTCAATTACATTACTGCTTAAAACTTCCAACTCACCTGCTAAATATTGACTGCGAGTCGCACGGCGTTGAATTTTGCCACTCGAAGTTTTGGAAATTGTACCAGCTTTAATTAAAACAACTGCATAAACTTGGATTTCATGATCTTCAAAAACAGCTTGTCGAATAGCGGCTGTCACTTCTTCTACATTCGGTTTTTGCCGGAACTCTACCTCTTGAACAACTACTAATTGTTCATCGCCTGCAACTTCAACGGCAAAAGCAGCAACACTACCAGCGCGTAAAGAAGGATGACTGCGTTCTGCTGTAAATTCAATATCTTGCGGATAAAGATTGCGTCCCCGAATAATAATTAAATCTTTAGCGCGTCCAGTAACAAATAATTCACCATTATCTAAAAAGCCTAAATCCCCAGTTCGTAAAAATGCCCCTTCTTGAGTATCAGATGTATAAGCAAAGAAAGTATTATTTGTTTCTTCTACTCGTTGCCAATATCCTTGACCGACGCTAGGACTAGATACCCAAATTTCCCCAATTTCATTTTCTTGACAGCGATTTAAAGTTTCGGGGTTAACAATAATAATTTTTTGGTCTGGTATGGACTGACCAGCACTCGTTAAAGTACGAGTAGTCTCAGAACTAGCATCTGCTACAACTACTTGATTACGTTCTAATGTAGTTTCATCAACGGTTTTGACAACTGGTACTTCAGATTTACGGCTACCAGTAACCATTAAAGATGCTTCAGCTAATCCATAACAAGGATAAAATGCTTCTTTACGAAAACCACAACTTGCGAAAGCTTCTGCAAATCTCTCTAAAGTATCGTTGCGAATTGGTTCTGCACCATTAAAAGCCACATCCCAAGAACTTAAATCAAGAGTTGCTTTTTGTTCCTCTGTTATTTTCTGGATACACAATTCGTAAGCGAAATTTGGTGCGCCGCTAGTAGTTCCTCGATACTGAGAAATTGCTTGCAGCCAGCGATAGGGACTTTGTAAAAATGCTGTCGGTGGCATTAATATACAAGGGAATCCACCATATAACGGTTGCAGGATTCCACCAATTAATCCCATGTCGTGATAGGTTGGCAGCCAAGAGACAAACTTACTACTAGGGCAATGTCCCATGCACTGGTATGTCACAGCCGCATTATGCAACAAGTTGCCGTGAGTCAACATCACACCTTTGGGCGTACCAGTTGAACCGGATGTATATTGCAAAAAAGCTAAAGTATCAGCATTAATATTAGGTTCTTGCCACTTGTCTTCTATTCCTAGAGGGAGATTATCAGTAGTTAGCCATTGCAAATCCCCCCGTTGCCCCTCTTGGTAAGGCAGGTTAGCGGGATCTTGCAGCAGGGATTGAATTCTAGATTGAATAGTTGTAGTAGTAAGTGCGATCGCCGCTTGTGCATCTCTCACAATCGCTTGAATTCTCGGCGTGTTGCGTTTATTGCGGGGTGGATAGGCGGGAACTGCAACCACGCCAGCATACAAACAACCAAAAAAAGCCGCCAAATAATCTAACCCTGCTGGATAAAGCAGTAATGCCCGTTCGCCAGCTAAATTTAAAGCTTGTAAGTGGGATGCGATCGCCCGACTTTGCTTGTCCAACTCTTGATAAGTCAAGCTTACTTCTGTCGTTTCCCCATCTGGCAGAAACGTATACGCTATTTTATCTGGTTGCTGTAAAGCCCTATAGCGCAATAAATCTATTAAAGTAGCGCAGCTAAAAGACAAATCAACTAAGTTGTAGCAAAGGTCGGGCATTTTATCCTTCCTGCTTGATTAACCAAAAAAATTTCAATTTTTTCGCAAGGCAAAATCAGCATCTAACGATGCCAACATTTGTCTGATAATTCGCTTATTACCAAACATCACCCAATTAAGGGCTAGTGAAGCGAAGCAAAATTAATTGCTAACCGGATAGCTAGAGTGCATTAATACTGCACTCAGCTAGAATGGCTAACTTCTAGTTTTATTTGAGAACCTGTAGTTCCAGGCAATGTGCGAGGCTGTTGTTGTAGTAATTGCAACAACATTCATCAAGTTACCGTAAATGCAACTAATTCGCAATAAGCATTCAGATAATCTGAGCAATTATCAAATAATTATAGAGAATCATTATCAATTGCTTCTGATTTTTATCTCTCAGCTAGGTCATAACCCCTAAAAGTGGCAGTTGTGGGCTTTAGTACCTCAAACTATTGAGAAATAAAGTTTTTGACCATTATACTAGCGACTTAAAATTTGGCAATATATCTCTTAGCTGACTATTCGATGTAGTCTGGAACACAATTTACTAGCTTTAGTATCTTGACAAAAGCGACTATTATGTTAGAAGCTAATGAATCTATTTTTCATTTAGATGAGGTTGACAACTCAGTTATTATTACTATTTAATTAGAAATTTTTTGTACTTAGTGCTAAGGAAATCAGGGAGCAGGGAGGAGTAATATAATGTAAAATTCTCTGTCTAGCTACAAATCCATCTGCCTACATCTGCCTACATCTGCGTCCATCTGCGAGAAAAAAACCAATAGTCTTGATTTTTGTTAACTTATACAAGACATAATGATGAGTTTTTACCCACAAAAAAATAGGAAAAATCCTCTCTCCTCTCTCCTCTCTCCTCCCTCCACTCTTGTACTATTAATACTTAGCCTTGCTTTTACCCTCCTAATTGGCTGCTACCATCCAGTAGTGGGGCAAAGTAATACAGAATTATTGTGGGATACCTACGGAATACCGCATATTTACGCCAAAGATGGCAAAAGTTTGTTTCAAGCATTTGGTTGGGCGCAAATGCAAAGTCACGGTAACTTAATCTTGCGTTTATACGGTCAAGCGCGGGGAAAAGCTGCGGAGTATTGGGGCAAAGATTACTTAGAATCAGATAAATGGGTGCGTACAATGGGAATACCAGAACGCGCCCAACAATGGTATCAACAACAAAATCCGACTTTCCGCAGTTATCTAGATGCGTTTGCGGTTGGAATTAATAATTATGCTAAGGAAAATAGCGATCGCATTGACGACAAACTCAAAGCTGTTTTACCTGTAACGGGTGCGGATGTCTTAGCTCACGGTCAGCGCGTACTGCATTTTACCTTTGTAGTCGATCAAGATAAAGTTGCAGATATTACCCAAAAGTGGTCTTCATCTCAAATTGGGATGAATAGCGACCGCACAGACTCTAACTCCCCACCCCGTCAACGGGGTGGGGTTTCCGCAGGATCTAATGGTTGGGCGATCGCACCCAAACATTCTGCTAGTGGTAACGCCATGCTACTAGCAAACCCCCACTTACCCTGGTCAGATTTATATTTATGGTATGAAGCGCAACTCACAGCACCCGAAATTGATGCTTACGGCGCTACCCTGCTCGGTTTCCCTGTTCTGGAAATAGCATTTAATAACAACTTAGGATGGACGCACACAGTTAACACCCATGATGGTTGGGATGCTTACGAATTAAAGCTATCAAAAAATGGCTATCTCTGGGATGGCAAAGTACAACCGTTTCAAACAGAAAAGCAAATAATTAAAGTTAAACAAGATAACGGTACTACTAAAGAAGAAACCCTCACTATTAAGCGTTCTATTCACGGCGCTGTTGTCCAAGAAAAAGATAATAAAGCTATTGCGATCCGTGTTGTTGGTTTAGATAAACCAAACGCGCTACAACAATGGTGGGATATGGCGCGGGCGAATAACTTAGCGCAATTTGAGTCAGCATTAAAACGGCTGCAAATTCCCATGTTTACCGTTATGTATGCAGATCGGGAAGGGCATATCATGCACTTATTTAATGGTGATGTCCCAGTACGATCGCAAGGAGATTTTGATTATTGGGAAGGCATTATCCCAGGTGATACTTCTGCTACATTATGGACAAAATCTCACCCCTACCAAGACTTACCCCGTGTAGCCGATCCTGCCAGTGGTTGGTTACAAAATGCCAACGATGCACCCTGGACAACCACATTTCCACAAGCACTTAATCCAGATAATTATCCCGCGTATATGGCTCCGCGAGAGTCTATGGGTTTCCGTCCGCAACGTTCAGCTAAAATGTTGATGGAAGATGAAAAAATTTCTTTTGAAAAATTAATTAAATACAAGCATTCAACCATAATGGAATTAGCAGATCGTCTGCTAGATGATCTTATTCCTGCTGCGCGTAAACAAGGTAGTGAAATAGCCCGTCGTGCTGCTAATGTTTTAGAAAAATGGGATCGTAAAGCAGATGCAGATAGTCAAGGCGCAGTATTATTTGCATCTTGGGCGCAAGCAGTAGATCGCAAAAAATTATTTGCCACGCCTTGGAACGCAAGCGCACCTTTATCAACTCCTGATGGACTTGCCGATCCTGCAAATGCAGTTGCAGTATTAGAAAATGTTGCTAAAAAACTAGAAGCAAACTATGGTGCATTAGATATATCTTGGGGTAAAGTTTTCCGACTGCAACAAGGAAATATTGATTTGCCTGGTAATGGTGCAGATGATAGTTTAGGTGTGTTTCGTGCTGTTTGGTATGCTCCTACTAAAGATGGAAAATTTCAAGCAGTTGCAGGAGACACTTTTGTTGCTGCGATCGAGTTTTCCAACCCAGTCAAAGCAATGGCGCTTACCACTTATGGTAATTCTACTCAACCACAAGCTGCTAATAATGGAGAACAGTTAAAGTTATTTGCTAATCAAAAATTACGGCAAGTATGGCGAACTCGTCAAGATGTTGAAGCGCATCTCGCTTCCCGTCATGTATTTTAACAGCCGTATTTTGGTCTAAAATGACAAAAATGTACATTTATCTCTAGATTAATAAAAGTTATACAGGCACAATAACAAGGGCGTACCGTACCTCGATAGGCTAACAATTGTTAGCCCCTATTATATATAGGGGTTCTGCGTAAGTCCTACTATTTACTATTATTTCAATGCGATCGCAACTAACTCTAATACTTTCATTTGTTGGCGACGTTGGATGTATTCGCGTAAAGCTGCTTCTATTAATGCACTGGCTGTTGGATGGTTACTCAAAGCCAAAGCTTGTTGAAGCAGGGTTTGGTCTATTTGAATGGGAGTTAGCATATATTTTGCTTATTTAGTTATTTTAATTTTAGTGCGATCGCTATTTCCTGCCGTAGGTCTAAATAATTTACTATTACTCTAACCATTGCCAGCAGTGTATTTGCCAATCTTTTCCTTCTACAGCCATCGCACCAGCATAGTCAGACGCAGGCTTTAAATCTTGCAGTTGCCAATGTGCGGCGGCGGATGTTGATCCAGCAATACTTAATAAATTCGCGGATTTTCCTGGTATTAGTGATACTTCAAATTGATTTAGAGGTTGTGATAGTCCAGCGCCACAAGCTTTTACATAAGCTTCTTTTCTAGTCCAGCAATTAAAAAATGCTTGTTGCTTTTGATTTTCAGGTAGTGAGCGCAATATCTCAGCTTCTTTAGCTGCAAAAAATCTTTCTGCTAGTTGTTCCGCATCTGCCATCGGGCTGATATATTCGATGTCAATGCCAACGGCGCGATCGCGTGTCACCGCATATAAAGCTAAGTTTTCAGAATGAGATACATTAAATTGCAGCTTACTTACAGCTAAATCTTCTGCCAGTGCTGGCTTACCTTGGCTACCATAAGAGAAATTGACTAAATTTGGCGCAATAGTGAGATAGCGACCAAGGATAGTTCTAAGTAAACCTCTAGCAATAATAAAACGTTTTCTGTGTTGTTCAAAATAAAAGCGATCGCTTCTAGCTTTCTCGTCTTCAGATAGCGTTTGTGCTAATTGTTCTACCCGCCCTGCTGGTTGGTCTAAAACAGCACACCAAACATGGACATCATTGCTTAATAAAGCTATGTCTGCTGGTGGTGGACTCCATAATAATCTCATCAGCATTGAGTTGATAAATTTACTTATATTGCTCTGCTATTAGACTTAATTAAATTGCTATAGCCGTAGCCAGATATGGCACTGATATTTTTATACTCACCAAATCATTGATAACAAAGGTTTTTAAAAAACCTGGCAGAGGTACTGCTATATAACTCTATTTTTGATATTCCATTTTACTACTTTTATAGGAACTTGCCATAAATACTGTAATTCCCAGATTACTTGCAGGTACTTGATAAAACCGAAAATATTAAAATTCTCACCGCGATTGGCAGCAATTCTGAGATACTCCTTATAGCGAACCCTAAATATTTGCCAAGCAGTTCTATGAGGTTTAATTAAATCAGGTTCACACAGATCAATTTTATTATAACTATTTATTTTTTTGATACTTTCTACAAAAATTTGAGGTTTAATTAAATCAGCTACTTCAGCTAGCATTGGTATTTTTTCTGGTAGATTACCAATTAAAGCGTATTTAGATAGCAGTAAAATTATTCGTTCAAAGTCAAAATTATTTTCTTGATTTAGAACCATTAATATATCATTTATCCAAAGTATATGCGAAACTTGATCGCCGGAAGTTTTTTGTAATAAAAGCTGAATTAACTGAGCTTCTGAATTTAAAAATAATGTTGATATATCTTGTAATTGTAGAAATTTTACTTGCTCAAATGTTTTTTTTATTGAAATGCCTGTTAAATACCAGTGTAGCTCTAACTGGCAATCTGGTTGTCCGTAAAAATTGATAACATTTTTAGTTTGTAAAACTTTTGGTGTAAGTTTTTCTGACTCTTGCCAACCTAGCTCATTCAAAAATTCCCTGGTTTTTAGCGCTTGCTGTGGATGAACAAGGATAGCTAAAATATAAATGTTTCTTTGACCTAAATCGGGATAGTATTGCGAGAGTAAAGCAACATCTTTTAAAATAATTGCTTCAATTCCACTTTGTTGTAAAATGTGTAAAATTTTCACAAATAATTGTAATATTACTTGGTTTTTACACCATCTGAGGCGATAAATACCTTTGAGTTTTGGCATCAAATCATCTTGATAGCCATAGTTAGATAAGTTGCGGTAAACTAAGGGTAACAATTGATATGAAGCAGCATCGCTTTCGTCTAGATCAACAATTGTTTTCCAAGCTTCCCAAGCTGCGATCGCAGTTTCTCTTGGTTGAGTTGCTACTTGTAATAGCAGTTTTTGTGCATCAGTAATATACTTAACTTGTGTCATATATTCATTGGTACTAAACAACCGTTTTCTAAGCTATAAACTGAGTCGGCTTCTTGAATAATTCCATCATCATGGCTAATTATTAAAATGGTTGGTATAGGTTCTAATTGTTTGAGATTTTTCATTAAAGTAATTACTGAACCTCGGTCTAAGTGATTTGTAGGTTCATCAAGGATTAAAAGTTTAGGTTGGCGTACTAAAGCACGTGCGATCGCAATTTTTTGCCGTTGTCCCCCCGATAATAATATCCCCCTTTCTCCAACCAGTGTGTCGTAAGCGTTAGGAAGATTTTGAATAAAATCATCAGCCGTTGATAATTTGGCTGCGGCGCTCGCATTTCCTAAGTTAGCATCAGGAATACCATAAGTAATATTTTCTAAAATTGTACCAGCAATAATTGTTGCTTCCTGAGTCACTACCCCAATTTGACGGCGTAGATCGCTGATATCCAAAATATCTAAGGGATACTCATCAGCATAAATCTGCCCCTTGTCAGGACGATAAAACCCTAATAATAAATAAGTAATTGTACTTTTTCCAGCACCATTTGTTCCAACAATTGCTACTGTTTCTTGTTTACTAATTTTTAAGTGTGCATTGCTAATAACTTTATTGTCTTGATAACTAAAACTTACATTATTAAAAATTACTTCACCTTGAAAATTGATTTTTTTATTTTCATTATAAGGCTTCATATCATCAATTTTAATAATTTTAAATAAATCTTTTAAAGACTCATTGCCATCAATTATGTCTGGCATAGCATTAATAATATTAAAAAAGCTATTTTTTAAAATATTAGCTGCAAATAAAAATAATAAAATTTTTCCTACGGTCATGTGTCCTTCAATAATCTCAAGTCCTCCAACAATTAGTAAAACTATGCCAGCAAAGGTAATAACTAAATTTTGAACTACTCCATATATACTATTAATCCAACATAAATTAATGTTCGCAGATTTTTCAGCAGCCAGAAATACTTTTTGTCTAGCAATTTCATAATCTTCTCCAGCTTGAATTCTGGTTAAATCCATATTATGTAATACAAAAAATATTCCCTTTTTAAATGCCTTGAAGCTTTCTTGGTATGATGTTACCCAATATTGGACTTTTTTACTCATGTATTTACTCAATAAGTAAACAAAGGGAATAACAGCAATCAAAATTAAAAATAAAGACCAATTAACATTAAAAAGCAAAATGCTTAAAAAAATAGCAATTAACAATTCGGGAATTATTTTAGATATGAGCGTATGGCTCATAGTATCTAAACGTTTGGTATCTTGAACAATAAGTGTGTGTAATTCGTTAAGATCAGCTTGACTGTAATAAGATCGAGAAAAAGCATAAAACTTTTTCAGCAATTCAATTCTCAATTTTTCAATTACTGCTGTGTTAGTTTTGAGAATTTTATGTTTAATCCATAGTGAAAAACCTAGATCTACAACACGAAAAATAAACAGTCCTACCCCAATAAAAATTAGCTGAAAGTAATGTTTGTGAGGAATAACACTATCAAAGAGATAGCGAATTATCAAAGCGATTGGAATAACAGAAATAGATCGTAAGGTTAAACTAAAAACTATTAATACTAAACGATAGTAATAAGGTTGATAAAATTTACTGTAGTAGCGCCAAGCCAAGAAATTCATAAAAAATATTTAATTTAAATTCAATATTATTAAATTAGCAATAACTTGTTCTTTTACAAATAATCATCGTTTAAGAAATGAGCATACTTAGTTTTCTTCAGATAGGTAAATACTTCTTCATAATTTCCTATAACATCAGATAGATTATTGGAAGTTGCTTTAAGATAAATTGTCGCAACTTCCACAGAATTAATTCCTAAATATGCAAATACTTTATCAGCAGTTGTTTGATGGTTTTTAGGGTTTAATAAATCCTGCTCATAAACTATGTTTAAACATTCTACCTCATCTAAAAAGTATTGTTCTTGTAAAAGGAAGTTTTCATGGTACTCAATATGTGAAGCTATTTCTTGAGGATTAATATATATTTTGCTAAAATTAAACTCTTGATTACTTAACTTTTGCCATTCTTTATTAAGAATAGCACTCATATTAGAAATTGTTTGCTTGACAATATTCTGCCTTTTTAAATAGATGATTTTCCAGTGATGTTTAACTAATTTGAGTATTAAGTTTTTGATAAATTTATTATTATTTTTTTGAAATTCTAATAATTGAACAATTTTAATATTACAACCATAAATATTTGTTTTAGATTGTGTAGATAGTCCTTGTATATACCAAAAAGGAAAAATTACTTGTTGAACAAATAAAGGGTTAAATATTTCCGTGTCACAATAAATATCGGGATGACAATTTAGTAAGCTGATCAAGAGATGACTGCCTGTACGATAATGAGAAAAAATCACAAATTTTGTGTCAGGTAATTGGGAATTTTTAGTGATTAAGTTAAGATAATTTGAAAACTCAAACTTTTTTTTAAAGAAATTTAATTTATTATCCATAAAATTAACTTAAAATTTTCACTTCTTGCTGAAGACGTTTGCGATCAATATAAGCTTTTAAAATTTTAACATAATCGCTAATAAACTCTCCTTTAACTCCTTTATTATTTTGATGAATCCGCCTCTTTGTAACTAATTCTGGTAGCATCAGCATTGTCAGATTTAATTCGGTTGCACGTATGTACCAAGTAGCGAACTCTCGCGTTTGCCATTGACCTTCAAATTCCCCAACATGGAAGAAAGCATTTCGTTTAATTAGCATAGCTGATGGGATACATCCTGGCATCAAACGCCGATCGCAAAAGATTTTATTTTTCATGTTTTCTGGTAAGCCTGGACTATAAAATTGTTGAACTTGTCCAAAGATAATATCTAATTCGGGATGATTTTTAAAAGCTTGCATCTGAAGCGTAAGTTTATTTTCTACCCAGATATCATCGGCATCGAGAAAGGCAAGAAATTCTCCTTGAGATATGTTTACGCCGTAGTTTCTAGCTGTACCAGTACCGGAATTAGATTGATAGTAATACTGTACTAAGGAAAAACCCTGTGCTATTTCAGCAGTTCGATCTGTTGAACCATCATCAATAACAATAATTTCAATTTGTTGATAGGTTTGTGCTAGTACGCTTTCAATAGCTTCTGCCAGATAAAGCTCACCGTTATAAACTGGAATAATGACGCTGACTAAAGATTGATTAACCATAATTTTATTGTTCAAACTCAGGGTAAGAATTTTTCGGCATCATCCTCTGGTTGATACCCTACCAGTTTTTGAGCATTACTTATATCCCAAAAACGTTGGCGGTTATTTGAAACAGCGTAGAAAATTTGAAATCCCAGGTTGTCTGTGTCAAGCGATCGCCTGACCAACTGCGCTAAATCTTTAGGACTGCACCAAGTACGGATAAATCGTTGAAGTTGATCTGGATTATTTATTTCCGGTTTTAATTTAAACCAACCAATGCGTAAGCAAATAACAGATAAATTATACTTTTCTGTATAAAAACGTCCCAGCATTTCTCCGCAAGCTTTACCTACTCCGTAAAGTGTATCTGGATTTACAGGCATTTCTGGTGTGATCAGCACTTGCTGTTTAATATCAGGCCAAATAGAGACATGAGTAGTGCTGGCATAAATAACTTTAGTAACTCCTGCTTGTCGTGCAGCTTCAAAAATGTTGTATGTCCCGCCAATACTACTGTGATAAACATCATCCCAAGCTTGGTTTAACTTCGGATTAGCAGCCAGATGAATAACCGCATCTACACCTTGCATTGCTTCTAAAACAGCCTTAAAATTAGTGATATCTGCAATTATCATGTTATTAGTATTAGGGATTGCATTAATATCAAGACACCGAAAATTATAGTGCTGGCTCAGATGCTCGCGGAGAGAAGTACCAATAACTCCGGCTGCGCCTGTTATTAAGATATGTTTTATATTTGATTTAAAATCATTGTGAAATTCATATTTTTTATTAAAAATTTTATTAAACATAGTTTTGCTTACGTTTAATAGATCTTCGCATAACTCTGAGCAAATTTTGATCGCTAATTTGTGAAGTTAAGGAAGTATTAGCGTCATGAATTCGTTTATAAAGTAAAACTTGAGGAATTATGGCTTTAGTAATTTGATAATCGCTAGCTCTGCTGAACCAATCAACATCTTCAGCAACACTTAAGCTGGTGTCAAATTTTCCTATTGCTGCAAATAAACTTTTCTTGGCTACTAAAGTCTCAGGAATATATCCGACGGGTTCTTGCGATAGTAATTGTGGTTTAAATGTTGGTGGTATTGAATATCCAGGCTCTAAAAAAAACTTAATTTTGGCAATAGTATACTGAATTTCCGAATGTTGGAGTAAATAATTTACTTGTGTACTTAATTTATTAATCGTCCATAAATCATCATGAGATAGAAAGGCAATAAATTCTCCATTAGCAGCATCAATTCCGACATTCCGAGCATTTGCTACACCATTACCTGCTTCCTGAATTAAAGAAACGCCTGGAAAAGAATTGGCGATCGCCTGCGTAGCATCAATAGATCCGTCGTCAACAACAATCACCTCAAAAGCTTGGTAATCTTGGCTAAAAATACTTGTTAGCGCACTTGCTAAATAACGCTCACCATTTTTAACAGCAACAATCACGCTAACTAGCGGTTGCTGGTTTGCCATATTTTTATTTATTAACAGGACAAGCTATTCTATACAATTACTAAAAGTAGAATCAAGCATAAATTTTATAAAGTTAAGTTATTGTTATGGAACTTAATAAATTATCAGATCACTCGCCAGCAGCCATTCAAGTAAAACTAGCGACTGCTTGGCAAATTAAGGGGAAATTTGACAGAGCGATCACCAACTGCCAACAAGCATTAAAATTGTCACCAGATTACTTTCCTGCTTGGGTAAAAATTGGCGATATTAGGCTTCAGCAGGGGCGACTAGAAGAAGCACTAGAGAATTATCACAACGCTTTAACAATTTATTTTGATCAACCAGAAGTATCTTCACGCTATCAGCAAATTCTACATCTTTTAAAAAAAGGAACATTTCGTCAAGCTTCACAAAAGCAGATATCGCCGAGTCAAATTGTCTTACTTCGAGATCATCCTACAGGGAAAATTAATCTCTCTAACCAAAAAACTTTTAATTTTCATCGCAGTGGTTGGCAATTTGCGATTAATGCCTTAAAACCTTTACATAACAGCAAAGGGATTTTATTTGATGGCTTTCTTGAAGATAACTTTGCTTGGAAACATTGGCTTTTAGGTAAACGAGAAGATCATATTTTAGAATCTATGAAAAATTACGGTAGGTTTGAGCAGTTTGCTACTTCTGAAGAAAAAGATATTATTCCTTACACTCAACCCTGGATGGGAATTTTTCATAATCCTCCCAATATGCCAACTTGGTTTCATTATTATCAATCTCCTCAAACTATTTTGGCTAAAAAAGTTTGGCAACAAAGTTTATATAATTGCATCGGTTTATTTACTTTGTCAGAGTATCATGCTAACTGGCTAAGGCAGCAAACAGGTAAACCTGTGTCTACGTTAATTCATCCTACTGAAATTCCTGAAGTACAATTTAATTTTCAGAAGTTTTTAGCTAATTCTCAGAAAAAAATTGTTCAGATTGGTTGGTGGTTGCGAAAGCTGAATGCTATTTACCAGTTACCAATACCTAAATCTAATCCTCTTGATTATGAAAAAATTCGCTTAGTCCCGTACATATTTAATCAGTCACCGGAAAATTATAATCACTTAATTGAACAAGAGAGGAAACTGGATAATTTAACTGCTAATCTTAATTTTTATGAAAATACTAGAGAAATTCACCATCTTGCTAACTATGAATACGATCGCTTATTGTCCGAGAATATTGTTTTTTTAAATTTATACGATGCTAGTGCTAATAATGCTGTAATCGAATGTATTGCCAGGGCAACTCCTTTACTCATTAATCCATTACCAGCAGTGATTGAATATTTAGGAGAAAATTATCCATTTTATTACAGTGATTTATCAGAAGCAGCAGCCAAAGCTTTAGATACCGCTTTAATTGGGGAAACTCACACTTACTTAAAAAATTGGCAAGTTAGAAAACAACTTTCTGCTGAATATTTTTTAGAAAGTTTTCAAAATAGCGAGGTTTATCAACTAATTTAGTTCAGCTTACACCGATCGTTAAATCAGGCAACAGTAGCAATCTCGCTTTTAACTGAATTGGCAAAAGTACATTATATAATATTCTGGACTTTATTATTAAACCGAATGGAGTTAATTAAGCAGTGCTAAAAAATCAGAAAAATTTAACTAAAGAAGTAAATAGCTGCTGGCCAACTACTGAGCAAGAATTACTTTTGCAGGCAGCCCTCCTAACTGATGAAAAGGCAGTTAAAGCTTGGGAAAAATGGAAATCTGTTGTAGATATTGACCAATTAGATGTTGGTTCTCTGCGATTGCTACCTCTGCTATATACTAACCTGCGGCGGTGGGGTGTGAGCGACCCAATGATGGAAAAATTCAAGGGTTTGTACCGACAAACTTGGTGTGAAAACCAATTATTGTTTTATCAGATAGCCGATGTGCTGAAGATGTTTCAGAATGCTGGCATCCAGACTTTAATTCTCAAAGGTGCAGCTTTAAGCCTGCTTTATTATAAAGATTATGGGTTGCGCCCAATGGCTGATTTTGATATCTTAATTCCCCTAGATAAACGGCAGCAAGCGATCGCACTCTTACAAGAATCAAGCTGGATTGCCCATCAAGTTCCTGGTGCCGAAATAGAGCTTGATGAAGCTTTTCTGAATGGGAGACATAGTTATACTTTTATCAGCCCCAATAATCAAGAACTCGATCTACACTGGCATTTATTATCCAACTGCCTTAATACAGATGTAGATGAAGTATTCTGGCAAGAAGCTGTACTGACTCAACTACATAGTATTTCTACTTACGCATTAAATTCTACAGATCAGTTTTTACACGTCTGCGTG
Source organism: Oculatellaceae cyanobacterium (assembly GCA_036702875.1). GTDB lineage: Bacteria > Cyanobacteriota > Cyanobacteriia > Cyanobacteriales > PCC-9333 > Crinalium. The sequence continues at coordinate 220,331 of DATNQB010000057.1, forward strand.
CATGGCGTAGCTTGGAATATTGTTCCGCCCCTGCGCTGGGTTGCTGATGCCATGATGATTCTTAACCAGACAACCGATTTGAACTGGGAACGTTTAATTATAATTGCTGAGAAGCAACGGCTGATACTACCTCTGACAAATGCACTTCAGTACCTATTTGATTTATTCCAGATTCCGATTCTGTCATCTGTACTGAAAAAGCTCCAAAATCTACCAGTTTTACCAGAAGAACAGTTAGATTATCAGTTAACAACTGTAAATTTCTATTCTTTATGCAGACAGAAACCTAACCGGATATTACAATTTTATTACCAAGTGTATAAGTCTTCCTATACTAGATACATTACAATATTTAACGAAGACAAGGCTCCCAATTTTATTCGCTTCTACAAATTTCTCCAGTACCATTGGCGAGTAAGGAAAATTTGGAATCTACCCGTATATGCGACTTCTAAAGCGATGCAAGCGCTGGGAAAGATAGTGAGATGGGGAGGAAAATAATCTTTATTTGATTTTTTATTTAGGGCTTACGCATAAAAGTAAGTTTAAGATAACTTGAGGAATTTGGACTAGATCAGTACCGAGATTGAGATAATAACAATCCACACTTTTGACAAGTTTTGCTAGTTTATGAAAAGTTTGTTTACCTGCAGTTGGTAATTGAAAAATTGTTGAGGGTGCTAGTGCGGCTAATGCTACCCCAGCAGTGGTTTTTTCCAAGGTTGTGTTCGGTTTACCTGTTACTCTTGGCACTAGAACTGCTTTAATTGGTAAACCAGAAACGATTTTTTCGGGATAATGTTCTGCTAAAAAAATCATCGCTTTTTCCTCATCCAAGCGGTCAAGATTACTAAACTTAGCTGCGAGATGGGGAAAGCGTTGTAAATCTGTTGCACCTTTTAATTTAGCGGTGTTATATAGACTGTAAACATAGGGAGTTGGTTCAGTAGTAATTAAACAGTAATCATCGCTAGCGTAAACTAATTCTGAATTAAGGCAAGCTAAGGCAGTAGTAGATTTACCTGAACCACCTTTTCCTGCAAGTAATACGCCTGCTGTCGGTATTCCCACAGCACCCGCATGGACATATTGGCGATCGCAACTTTCTAACCACCAATGCAAAATTATTCTTAGAGGCGAACCTCTTTCAAAGTAAGGCAGTTCTGCCGCATCCTCTACCCAGTAAATTGCTAAGTTGCGTTGCAAATCAAGCATACTCAGCATTCCAGGCCATTGAAACGCAGAGCGAAAGCGATCGCTATTGTATCCCTTTATTTCCCCCCGCAGATCCAAATGCTCTTGCCACATGGAACGCAGTAAACAAACTAAACTCGATACCAGCAAAGGTAACTTGGTCTTTGTTGAAGCACTATCCCACAAGCAAACAGTTAAAGCACTTGTTGCTGTTGGCGTTGTTTCTAAATGAGCAAGCGCTGGTGTAATTTGAGGAATTAACGCTTCACCAGCAAAACGCAAACGGATAGTATAGCCACCAATATTGTAAAAGCGATCGATTAACTCTACCTTTTTCCTAGCTCTTTGGAAGCCTACATATAGAGTTTGGAAGCAAACCAGCCGATCCACCTCTTCAACATCGAGGTTACGATCAGTTTGATTAAATTGCATATCTTTATTCAGCCATTTCTACCTTCACATTTGGCCATCCGGTTTCATCCACTTCATGAATCGGATCTAGCAAGAGTAAATCTTGCATATCTGTATATTTCTCTAATTTCGGGATTTCAAAGTTGATTTTTGCGGAATTGCCATTATTGCTAATGGTTTGGTCTAATTTATGGGTGTTAGTTAAATAAGATTCATCAAAACTTATTAGTTGTTCTTGCTGCAATTCCATCATAAAAATTTTAACTGCCTCAGCAATTTCTTGCCACTCTGCTGTATAGCGCATTTCTAATTCTTTAATTAACTGTTCAAAACTAATTCCTCTCTCAACTCCATTCCAAACCTGGGCTGCCACTTTCACTAAACTATAATAAGTTCCTTTTTCGAGATTAATAACTACAACTTCGCCATCAATAGTTTCATGTACAACCTGTGGGGTATTAATTTTAACAGATTTTAAAGAAGTCATTATTTATTTTTCTGTAAGCTAAATTTTATCAACCCAAGTAAGGGATAAATTTAATATAATAATGTCATACTCACCTATTTTATGTATGATCTTTATTAATTATTAATATTTTGTTTAAATATGCACAGGCTAGTTAAGCACTATATTGCTGTTAGATTATAGAACTTAGTTGAATTCCTGCTTAAATTACGCTCATAAAGTTTTGATATTAATTTTAAACACTTGTGACAGCAAAGAACTGCTCATTATCTCCAAGACAAGTTTTAGTGTGCCAGAACACCGCTTGTCGTAAAGCTGGTGCTACTAAGGTATTGGCAGCTTTCCAAGCATCTCCTATAGCTGATGTTACAGTAATCGGCAGCAGATGTTTAGGACAATGTGGCAATGGCCCAATGGTAGTCGTAATGCCAGAAGAAGTTTGGTACAGTCGTGTCCAAGCAGAAGAAGTTCCCGCAGTTGTGGAAAGACATTTGCGTGGTTGTCGTCCGATAGCAGCAATGCTTTATCGGAAGTTTCATTAATGTGAATTAGCAAAGCTAAGTAGGCGGGAGTAATTAAACATCAATTGTCAAAATTGGTTGCGTTGGTATGATTGGTATGACTCATTGGTGATGAGCCTGAATGTTACGTTTATTTCCACCCAGCTACTTACTTTTAAGGCAATAGAGCGAATATTTAGCGTATTACATATCCTCTAACTCCATTCCTTTGGTTTCCTTAATAAAGAAGAGAACGAAAAACAACGAGATAGCCGCCGCAGTTGTATAAAGACCATAGGCAGCACCTAGCCCGAAATATTGCAGTATGGGAGGAAATGTTGTAGAGACAGCGAAATTTGCCACCCATTGTATGGCGGCAGCAATTGAAAGTGCAGCCGCACGAATCTTATTATTAAACATTTCTCCCAAAAGTACCCAGGTTACAGGCCCCCAAGAGAAACCAAAACAAAATACATAAAGGTTAGCTGCAATCAAAGCTATAATACCTGCTGAACCTGCTAAGGTAGGGTTGCCAGCAGCATCGGTTTGAGCAGTGCCAAAAATAGAAGCCATCGTTCCTAGGGTAACAGTCATGCCAATTGACCCTAGAATGAGCAAAGGCTTACGACCAAATTTATCGACAAAAGCGATCGCCACCAGCGTAGTAATAATATTTACCGCTCCTGTAATCACAGTAATCGTTAGGGAATCTTTTTCAGAAAATCCGACAGCCCGCCACAAAACGCTGCTGTAATAAAAAATGACATTAATACCAACTAATTGCTGGAGAACAGATAAGCCTATTCCTATCCAAACTATGGGGAGTAGTCCACCACTTCTTCCCAAAAGGTCAGAAAACTGAGGTTCACGCTCCATTAAAACTGTTCGGCGAATTTCTGCGATTTTTTCTGATACGTCACCGCCCATAACTTTGGTGAGAACGTTAGCCGCTTCTTGTTCCCGCCCTTTGGCAACCAAGTAGCGAGGAGATTCAGGAATCATTGAAGCTGCCATTCCATAAAGCACGGCAGGAGGGATTTCAGTCCAAAACATCCAACGCCAAGCATCTATACCAAACAGCCATGGTGATGAGGCTGAACCTGCTGATACAGCAATAAAGTAGTCACAGATCAAGGCAATGAAAATACCAACTACGATCGCTAGTTGCTGCAAAGAGCCTAACCTGCCCCGCAAATGGCTAGGAGAACATTCTGCAATGTAAGCTGGTGCAATTACGCTGGCAGCGCCGACGGCAACCCCACCGACTACCCGCCAAAAAATAAAATCCCAGATAGTAAAGGGCAGTCCAGAGCCAATAGCACTGATGGTAAACAACACTGAAGCTATCACCATTACCTTAACTCGACCATAATGATCTGCGATCTTCCCTGCATAAAACGCTCCTACCGCAGACCCCAACAAGGCTAACGATACTGCTAGTCCAGTCAGGAAACTGTTGGCTCTAAAGGCTGTAGAAAGGGCTGCCACTGCACCATTGATCACCGCAGTGTCAAAACCGAACAAAAATCCGCCAAGGGCAGCAGCACCAGCAATTAAAATTACATAAAATGTGTTGGATTTACGTCGAGTAGTGGTGGTCATAAATTATGTCTCATAGATATATTGAAAGAGTTTGTGCATCAAAACTAGGTCTTAGCTAGGTTTTGCCAGCTAACCCCCAAAAAGATTTATTACAAATTAGTCAGCACACAGCGATGACTTTTTCTAGCTATGTACTTGAAAAAATCTGCCGAATCAAAGCAGTGAAATATTGGCTTAATAACACCTAGCAAGCTTTTTAAGTAGCTTTTCCAGGAGCATTTGATTAAATAGTTAAGCTGTATAATTTATACTAAATAACCATCATCAAAGACCTATTCCAAAAGGCATGAAAAACTAATGTTGTTAAATAAAGATATGATTTAAGTAGAAAGTGTTGAGAAAAGATACGGTTGTTACTTGCGAAACATTACTTCATATTTGAAATTGATCAAAAATCAATACTTATAACGTTTGTGCGTTGGATTTTTCTATCCAGCTAACCAACTAATGAGCATGGAAAACGTTAAGAAATATTTCGTTAAGAAAAGTTACTTTTTATTGAGGACTTACGCACGTTGAAAAAGTTCATAGTTCCCAAAGCTTGAGAAATTAGGGCTTTTTCCTAGTCACCTATCACCAGTCGCCAGTCCCCAAAGCCTAAATATTTGGAAAAAATGCGTAAGTCCTATTATTATTCGCTACTCAGGTAGGTGTGTTAAGAAAGGTAAATCAATTATTTCACCGTCAACTTCTCCCACTTTTACCTTTAGTCCAACACCACCTGCTTTAGTACGGACATATCCTAGTCCAAATGCACCTTGGTCAGTGTCAGTATAACTGGTAAGCTTTCCGACTTTTTCATCACCAACCATTAGTACAGTTCCTGGTTCAACAGGTGCGTTAAGACGGATACCCCAAAGTTGCTGTTTGACTCCTTTATAAGTATTAAGTCGCGCAATGGTTTCTTGACCGATATAGCAACCTTTTTCAAAGGAAAGTGTATGAAATAATCCTGCTTCTAGGGGATTATAATCGTCTGTGAGTTCGTAGTCTGGGACTGGGCGACCTTGTTCTATGCGTAGCTGTTGCCAAACGCGATCGCCTAACGCTATTGCACCATTATCTACTAATAATTTCCAAACTTTAGCTGCTGCCTCGGCTGGAACAATTATTGTATATCCCTGTATGGCTAAACCATTACCGACAGCAACGCGAACTTCTATATCTCCGAGTAAGATATTTTTGTGGTTGCCATAGGGTTGACCGAGAATTTCTGTAGCGCCTAACTTTTCTAGGAAAAGATCACTGTATGATCCAATTAAACTAAAGGTAGCAGTTTGATCACTGACATCAGTTAATTTTACTTTATCAGCGAAAAAGATGTAACGATCAAGCCATTGCATCAAATATTGACGACGTTGAGGAGAAACAAGTAGCAACACTGAATCTTCCATAATATAGGCTGTTGCTAAATCAATTGTGCGGGCGGTAGATGTAACGAAAACAGTGTCACAACCTTGCCCTGGTTTAAGAATTTGGAAATTATTTGTGCTTTGATTGTGTAAAAAGTTAATTCTGTCATCGTCACTAACTTGAATGCGTCCCCAATGAGTGCGATCGCACACCGCCACACCCTGCCGCGCCGCTTGCAAAGCTACACTATCATTACCAAAACTTACGGGTATCTTGACACCCCCACTCAACTCCTCAAAAGTTGCCTTAGATGCAGCTTGAAGATCATGCAATTCTTGAATCATTTTTTGTATAACCTAAACTGCTGGTAAACTATCAAATACCTGCCCTACTATCTGACGAGCTTTCTCATCCAAACGCTGCCAATCAACATCTTCACTTTCATAATCAATCAAGCTGGTATCAATCTCAACTTGTTTGGTTTCTAAATCAGAGTGCGAGGCGCTGTAGTTACTAAAACATACTTGAAAGCACAGATCCCACAAATCAAACTTAAATTGCTGATCCTTGTGTTGTAAACATAGATAATAGCCTGGATAAGGTATCTGCACTTCTTCGTAAGTAGCTTTCCAAGCAGATTCCTCTAACTTTTTGCGAATATGGTCAACAATGCGGAGGTAAGCTGGTTGCATCAAAAATTCCGCCTGTTGCCATGCAAGTGTATCTGCAAATTGTGGTTTCATAAAGATTCATTAAAAAAGAGTGTATGCGACAGCTTTGCCATAGGCATCGCCCAACCCTTTCACAACCATAGCAGTTTCGCTTTAATGAGTTGCAACACAAGGCTACCCATACCCCCTCCCCTTAGTAATGTGAATTGTGTTAAATAGACATCGAGACAATCAATCACACCTATCACGATTCCAAAAAAAATTATGGCTTCAAAAAGAGATACATCAAGAGACGGTTTAAGAAATAAAGTTGAAATGTCGTTATTAACTAACTTTAAGCCAATTTGGGATTTAATTCAAAACAACAATTTTCTTAAGAAAAAAGTTAACAAAGCTCTCATTAATCTTGCCACTAATAAACTTCCTGCTCGTCCCTATCCGTTTAGTACAATGTCTCCTTACACATCTTGGGAGTCATTAAACGATCGCACTTATTCCTTACTCCATCTACCGCCTACGGATTGGAAACCTTTAACAAATAAAAACTATATAGGCATTAACTTAACTCCTGCTGAGAAGTTTGAGAAAAATCTTCCTCCTGTGGAAGAGCTAGCAGTCTTATATAAGAAGACCGGAGAAACTAAATATTCCCCAAAATCTAGCCTGATTTTCCCCTATTTCGCTCAATGGTTTACCGATAGTTTTCTACGTACAGATCGTCACAATCCCCTCAAGAATAGGTCAAATCACCAAATCGACCTATGCAATGTCTATGGATTGACTCCAGAAATTACTCGTCTGTTGAGGTCTTATCAAGGGGGTAAACTAAAAAGCCAAATTCTAAATGGTGAAGAATATCCTCTTTTTTACTACGATGAGAATGGCAAACCCAAGGAAGAATTCAAAGGAATGCCTCATGTAGTAACCAATGAATTTATTAATAAATCCGATAGCTTTCCCCCAGAAAAAAAACAAAAGTTATTTGCTATGGGGTTAGAAGTTGAACGGGCAAATGTACAAATTGGTTATGTAATGCTGAACGTTCTTTGCTTAAGAGAACATAATCGAGTGTGCGATCTCTTAGCAAAAAGTTATCCAACTTGGGATGATGAACGCCTCTTCCACACAGCCAGAAACATTGTGATGGTTGAGTTCCTGAAAATTGTGGTTGAGGATTATATTAACCACATTACCCCCTATAAATTTCAATTCTTTACCGATCCTCCCTCGTTTACTAATGAGAAATGGTATCGCACCAATTGGATGTCGGTAGAATTTACTTTAGTATATCGTTGGCATAGTATGCTGCCCGATACGCTCATCTTTGACGGGCAAAAAATTCCCATGCCCGACACGATGTGGAACAATGAGATGATTATTAAGAAGGGTTTGGGAGCTTTATTTGAGGAAGCTTCTTCTCAACCTGCCGCCCAACTGAGTCTATTCAACACGCCTGATTTTCTTGTGCATACTGAGTTAGCCAGTATTCGTTTAGGTCGTGCAACAAAATTAAGAACTTATAACGATTACCGCGAATTATGTAAATATCCACGAGTAACCGATTTCAATCAAATTAGTAGCAATGAAGAAGTTCAAAAACAACTAAAACGCTTGTACGGACACGTAGACAATATTGAGTTATATGTGGGACTCTACGCAGAAGACCTGCGGCAAAATTCAGCCATATCTCCCTTAGTTGGACGGCTGATAGGAGTTGATGCTTTTTCTCAGGCTTTAACCAATCCTCTGTTATCAGAAAATGTCTTCAATCCAGAAACTTTTTCACCAGTAGGGTGGGAAGAGATTATGAATACCAGCACCCTCTCCCAGGTGGTGAATCGCAATGTTCCTCCAGGTAAAGAGTATAAAGTTTCTTTTTATCGCGAGGGTTGGCAACCAGTTTAACAAGCTAACGCCTGTAAGGCGGTGTTAACCATTGTCAAAGGAAACCCTAATTTCAAACCCTAAAACAGCAAGTAATACCAACAACCTACGCACATTCACCGACAAGGTGTGCCAAGATCAAATTCTGAACTGTTAAGCGCGTTCACTTTATGTTAGGCAAATTACTAGACGGGCGTTACTTAGTTGTCCAAATATTAGGTACTGGTGGATTTGGTCAAACTTATATTGCCCAAGATACCCGCCGTCCTGGTAATCCCGTTTGCGTTGTTAAACACCTCAAACCCGCTAGTAGCGATCCTAATATTTTGCCAACAGCCAGACGCTTGTTCAATAGCGAAGCTGAAACTTTAGAACAACTCGGCAATCACGATCAAATTCCTCGCCTATTAGCTTACTTTGAACAAGAGCAAGAATTTTATCTAGTACAAGAACTAATCGAAGGACATACCCTCAAAACAGAACTATCGCCTGGTTCTCGTTGGACAGAAAATCAGGTTATCCCAATGCTGCAAGATGTCTTGGGAATTCTAGAATTTGTGCATAGCAGAGGAGTCATTCACCGAGATATCAAACCAGATAATTTAATTCGGCGTACTTCAGACAGCAAGCTAGTCTTAGTTGACTTTGGTGCAGTTAAGCAACTACCAAATCAGATGGTAGGAATTCCAGCAGAAGCAAGTGCGACTGTTGCTATCGGTACACCTGGATATATGCCTAGTGAACAAGCGCGGGGTCAACCACGTCCTAATAGTGATATTTATGCCCTGGGAATCATTGCTGTACAAGCACTCACAGGACTTTTGCCATTGCAACTACAAGAAGATCCTAATACTGGTGAGATGCTTTGGCAGCATTTAGTGTCAGTTAGTCCAGGGTTAGCAGCAGTATTGAGTAAGATGGTGCGATACCACTTCAAAGATCGTTATCAAAATGCAACAGAGGCGTTACAAGCAATTAGGCAGATTAATAACTTTTATCCGCCCACGCAACAATACTCGAATTATCCAGGCAATGCACAAACAGTTTACCCTGGAACGCCGCAAAATCTATCTAGACAACCAGTAACGCCACCGCCTACACAACACACTATTCCAGCTTCTCCTGTAAATTCCTATAGACCACCCGTAAATCCACAAACCAGTTATACCCCTCCATATAGGTCAAACAAAATGCCCTTGATTTTCGGAACTACTCTAACTGCTGCTGTAGTTGCAGCAGTTGGTGTTGGTATGGGATATGCTTTCCGTGAAAATCCCTTTCAACTGGGTAGTCTCATCAATCAACCAGGAAATACTCAACAAGCAAGTTGCACTGTTGTAATTGATTCATTAAATGTTCGTTCTGGGTCTAGTAAAAACAGTAATATTATTGGCACTGTTAAACAAGGAACTAATCTTTATTTAACAGGTAATAAACAAAATGGTTGGGTAGAAATCAATTCTCCCGTTAAGGGTTGGGTTTTTGGTGGTAGTCAGTTTGTTAACTGTGGTTCAGCAAGTGAGACACCAACTCAAACTCAAACAGAAACTCCTAAAGTTTCTTCTAATAAACCGAAACCTGTTTCTGAGGATAAAGGTGCTAATGTTTTAGACCAAGCAACAAAGAAATTTCAGTCTGGAGATCTTAACGGTGCGATCGCACTAGCTAAATCTATTCCCTTTAGCAGTTCCAATTACCAGGAAGCTATTAAGACAATAAAACGCTGGCGACAAGAATGGGAAACTGCTCAAGATAAATTTAATCAAGCTTCCCAGGCTTTTGAACAGGGGAGATGGGAAGATGTTTTAGCATTAACCAAAGATGCAGAATTTCCCGATATTAAATATTGGAAAGACAGATTGCAAAATTTAGCACAAGAAGCAGAAAAAAATCAGAAAGAGGAAACACCTACTCCTACACCAACACCTAGCCCTAGTGATAGCCCTACTCCTAAACCTAGCCCAACAGACAGCCCTACACCAACACCTAGTTCTACCCCTCAAGAAAAGACAACTACTAAGTCAAAGTCTTGAAAAAAGTAATTAGTTAGTTGGGATGGCGATCGCACCACTATTACTGCTGAGTAATCATTAGACTTATTGCCTAAATCAATAATATCTTGGATGACATCTGCGCCATCTGCGTCCATCTGCTCACATCTGCGATTAAAAAAACATTGCTTTGTAATTTTTGCAATAGGTCTATTTTAGCCCTATACTTGTTCAATACCACTAATTAGTCCATCATAACTTAATTATCTATTTATAAAGAGCAATTGAAAAATATGAATAAATTCTTAATATTCATTAATTTAATAACCTTAAATGCTATATCCTTTGCAGGACAACCAACCAAGTTATTATCTGCACCATTAAAACCTAATGCAACAACACCACAAAATTTCACTAAAAAGCAAGAGCCTTATAATTTGAGATTAGTTAATATTCGGACAATTAATACAAATATTATTCTTGACATTCGGTATGCAACTAAAAATAACTTTCTCAAAAAACAACTATATACTGAGGCACGATGTTTACTGCGAGGCGCAGCAGCAAAGCAACTAGGAAAAGTACAAGAAGAACTATCTAAACAAGGATTAAGACTAAAAGTTTATGACTGTTACAGACCATTATCAGTGCAAAAACTTATGTGGTCAGTATTACCAGATCAACGCTACGTTGCCAACCCTGCTAAAGGTTCTCGACATAATCGTGGTGCAGCAGTAGACCTGACACTTATTGATAGCAATGGCAAAGAATTAGAAATGCCAAGTGCTTATGATGATTTTACAGAAAAAGCCCATAGAAATTACACAGGCGGCAGTGTTGAAGCTAGAAAAAATCGTAAGCTGCTTGAAGATGTAATGAAGAAATATGGGTTTATACCTTTACAGACAGAATGGTGGCATTTTGATGCGCCTGGTTGGGAAAAGTTTCCTATTTTGGATGTGTCATTTAAAGCAATTCAGTAAGTTTTTAGGTAGTTAAAAGATACGGTTGGCGATATTCAACTTTTTACGTCTCCCCAAACCCTACTACGGTAGGGGGAGGAGCTTTGAAGTTCCCCTTGCCTACAAAAAAACGCCTAAACCATTGCCTACAGCTAGCTTCAGGCGCTAGTTTAATCTAGATTGCTACAAAATCTAAAAATCTTAGCTAAGACTATTGAAATTTTTGGAGAATCAGGTTAGGCTGTTTTTATAAACCTTAGCCAAGGTTATTGGAAATGAACTAATGTCAAAGCTCATTTACGATGTTATTCAACGTTTTGAAGTAGAAAACGGTGTTCCGCGCTTACTATCTACTAATATCCAAGTGATCCAAGGTGGCGAAGATTTGTTGTCCCTCGCTACCAACCTACTGGCTAAACTTGGTTTCTATGACAAGTTTGAGGAAAACCGAACATCTCAGTACATAGGATATAGATTAAAAAATCCCAAAAAAGGGCTTAAGCGTTATCAACTCGTTCTAGCACAACGAAAGGATTTACTATATATTTCTATTCCGAAAAATATATTGAAGCCCTATGTAATGGAGTTACAATTTTCAAGGCAATTTGATAGTTTTGGAAATGTAATTGACGACGAAAACAATAAATTGGAATCAATCCTTTTTTGGGTAAGACCTAATAAAAAAGATGTTTTTATTAAACTAAGTGGTGACTACAACGAAATCTACTGTGATCAAATAGTAGGTACTTTTAACCTCGATCCTTTTGTAAAAGGACTTGATTTAAGATTAGAAGAAATATATCCTATCGGAAATAGAAAAGTAAAGTTTTTGGGCAACGGGACATACTATTATAGTCATAATGAATATTTTTATATTTTAGGCGAGAATAAATGCTGTCTCAGCATAGATAATGATTCGCTGTTTCCATATGCTTGGCAGGTATGTATTAGCTCAAAAGAAATATTAGAAGAATTCATTGGCTATTTCACCTCAATTTTAATAGGAGAATAATAATGTCTATTAAAGTTAAAAGACTAATCAATTCTTATGAAGAAAGAATGCTTGAATTTTTGCAGACTTGTATAGAGACAAATTATAAAATTCATACACAAGTGAGCTTATGTCAATTTTGCGAAATAGAGAAATTTATTAATTGCGACTTGAGAAAGTTCTTCTTTAGTTCTAGTGTAGATGCTCTCATAACTGACGATGGTTATAATCCTTGTTTAGTCATAGAATTTCAATCCCATCATCATGACCTTGCGGAGGCTAAAGAACGCGATCGCAAAAAGTCAGTGATACTACATTTAGCAGGAGTTCCCTTAATATATTCAAGAATAAAAGAGTTTGGGCTATTGCATCTTTATTCAGATGATGATGAAGTAGTTTTAAACTTATTCACTGGGGAAGGGCGAGAAAAGGCACAAGCACTAATTGAAAAGTATTGCCAGAAGTTTACTTATTCTAAATTGGAAGTTGCAGCTTTTTAAGTGAGAAGCGATCGCACTCTACGCAATCCACAATTTATTGAAACGCGATCGCATCCTTCACTTCCAGCAAAATGCTACAATCTACAACCATAGCTAGGGGTGTCCGTCAAATCGGGCTGAGAGCAAACCCTTTGCACCTGAGTCTGGGTCATACCAGCGGAGGGAAGCTGTTTATTAGAGGAATTCAATATGCGTTCAGAATGGGTCGCGAAGCGTCGCGGGCAGGGTAATGTTACTCAAATGCACTATGCGCGTCAGGGTGTCATTACCGAAGAAATGCAGTATGTAGCTCAACGGGAAAACCTCCCAGTTGAGTTAATTCGTGATGAAGTTGCACGGGGACGGATGATTATCCCTGCAAATATCAATCACACCAACTTAGAACCGATGGCTATTGGTATCGCCTCTAAGTGTAAGGTAAATGCCAATATTGGAGCCTCCCCCAACTCTTCCAACCTTCAGGAAGAAGTTGATAAGCTCACTCTGGCTGTTAAATACGGTGCTGACACTGTGATGGACTTGTCCACAGGTGGTGGCAACCTCGATGAAATCCGCACTGCAATCATTAACGCTTCCCCTGTACCCATTGGCACTGTGCCTGTGTACCAAGCATTAGAAAGCGTTCACGGCAATATTGAAAAATTAACCCCCGATGACTTCCTGCACGTCATCGAAAAACACGCCCAACAAGGTGTAGATTACCAAACTATCCACGCCGGAATTTTAATTGAACATCTCCCCTTAGTAAGAAATCGCCTTACGGGTATTGTTTCTCGCGGTGGCGGTATTCTAGCGCGGTGGATGCTGCATCACCACAAACAAAATCCTCTATACACCCACTTCAAAGATATCGTTCAAATCTTCCAGAAATACGATGTCTCCTTCAGCTTAGGAGATTCATTGCGCCCTGGTTGTACCCACGATGCTTCTGATGAAGCGCAACTAGCTGAACTCAAAACCCTCGGAAAACTAACCCGCAAAGCTTGGGAAGATAACGTCCAAGTGATGGTTGAAGGGCCTGGTCACGTACCAATGGATCAAATTGAGTTTAACGTCAAAAAGCAAATGGAAGAGTGTTCTGAAGCACCTTTCTATGTTTTAGGGCCATTGGTGACAGATATTGCACCAGGTTATGACCATATTACCTCAGCAATTGGGGCTGCAATGGCAGGTTGGTATGGTACTGCGATGCTGTGCTATGTCACACCTAAAGAACACTTAGGCTTACCGGATGCGGAAGACGTGCGGAATGGGTTAATTGCATATAAGATTGCTGCCCATGCTGCGGATATTGCCCGTCGTCGTCCAGGTGCAAGAGACAGAGATGATGAACTTTCTCGCGCCCGTTATAATTTCGACTGGAACCGCCAGTTTGAATTATCCCTCGACCCCGAACGCGCTAAGGAATATCACGACGAAACATTACCAGCAGATATTTACAAAACTGCGGAATTCTGTTCAATGTGTGGCCCTAAATTCTGCCCAATGCAAACTAAAGTTGATGCGGATGCGTTGACAGAATTAGAGAAGTTTCTGGCTAAGGAACCAGTAACGCAAGGTTAATAATTATAAGGGTGGGCAATGCCCACCCTACTGTTTTAAATTAATAACTCCAGGAGTTTTATAAAATGAAATACTCTGAGGCAGAACAAAAACTTCAGCAGTGGTTTGAAACCAAAAATTATCGGGAATTGATTCAGAAACGCTTACGTCACGTACATCAAGATTTAATATCTACTTGCTCTAATGGTTCTAAAATCTACATTAGTTATCCCGGTTTAAAGGCAAGACTTGGAAATAACGGAAAAATTGTATATGACTACAGAGTGGATCTTGTTACGTCAAATTTTAAAGCTTCTTTATCTCATGTGAATATCATTGTAGATATCTACAATAAGTGTTTGCACAAATTCGATATTGAATTGATGAGACAGCTTCTCATTAAAACTGCACGAGAAGGACAATTTGATTTAAATCAATATTCACAACTTGAAAGCTACTCTTCTCAGCCAGTTGATCCATCTATCATTCGCTGTGCTGCACGTGTTCACGACAGGTTAGGTAAAACTTACAATTCAATGGCTAATCAGTTCGATTTAACGTTCGAGGAACTCTTAAGCTCAATATTTTGGATAGTGCTTCAGGAAGATATCAATTATCCGATGCCAAGATATCAGGGTAGGAAGATGCCTTTTGCAAGATATCTTGAAGCACTATATTGCTTTGAAAGTGAATATTCACTTGATGATGTAATTGATCGCGCCTTAGTAGAGGGTTTTCCACCTGCTGACTGGGTTGATATGAATTACTCGTTTCGACGCTTTATTAATTAGCAAAATATTGGGAATCCACTAAGGCTTGACAGGTAGTGGAACTGAATAGCCCTCTCCTAAAATGTGTGCAACAAAAATAGTTCGAGCGTAGAAAGCACGAGAGGTGCTTCCATGCCCTCGACCCTTCGTTCTTGGCTGCACTAGCTTACCCATTTTACCACTAAGACTTGAAAATCCTTGAACCTTTATTGTTTCTCTAATAAGATCATAATCTGCTTTTACCTGGTCATAGATATCAGGTTTATCGAGATCAAATGAAGCTACTGAATGCACAAGCGATAACTTATCCGCTTTGCTCTCAAAAACTCTCGCAACAACAACAATTTTCTGTAGCTTGTTGAAAAGGTGGCTTTGCTCAAATTCTTTTGCTACAACTTCCACAGGATCAATCCTTGTTATTGCCATTGTTTCTTTTACTCTAAGTTCTCCTGTTCCCTTTGCTACCAACGAAACCAGCTTTAATTCCCAACTACCAAAGTTGGGAGATTGTGAAGAATTAAGCGCTAGTCCTAAATAACGTTCAATCGTATGTCCTGCCCAACCCTTATTTTTAGTACCTTTTTGAGTACAAAATGTCACACCATATTGATCCGCTAATTGCCGAATATCTTGACCAACAAGAGTATTTAGCTTTTCAATTGCTTCTAGTCTTTCCATAAATGACCTTGTTTCGGTGCATTCGGTGTTTCTACCTCAGTAGGATTCGTCAGTCGCTTGATTGAAAGCTCAATATGACTTGAATCAGACTCACAACCGATAAATTTACGACCTAACGCCAAAGCAGCAACTCCTGTTGTAGACGAACCAGCAAAAGGATCAAAAACAAGATCATCTAGATTTGTACTTGCTCGGAGGCATCGTACAATTAGGGCAATAGGCTTTTGTGTTGGATGCTTGCCATATAATTTTTCTTCTTTACTAGGAGCAGACATTCTCCAAACATTTTTCATCTGCTTATCACCGTTTTCAGCCTTCATTGCCTCGTAATTGAAGGTGTAGTAATCTTTCCCTTTTCGTGCCTTTGTTGCCCACAATATTAACTCTGTTGAATGAGTAAAACAGCGGCAACCTAAGTTTGGCGGTGGAGCAGGCTTTTCCCAAATAATGTCATTTAGAATACGGAATCCCAATTGCTGCATGGCAAAGCCTACAGATGGGTACAAGTGCAAAGTGCCTGTCACCCAAATTGTGCCCGTAGGCTTCAGAAGGCGGTAGCAGGCGGCTAACCATGTCCTATTAAATTCATGATCTAAATCTGCACCTTTACTACGATCCCATTCACCCTTGTTGACTTTTACCATACAACCATTTACACAGGTAATGCCGTCATTAGAGAGGTTATATGGTGGATCAGTCCAAATACAATCTACACTTTCAGCAGGCAATGAAGCCATGAGTTCTAAGCTATCGCTGTGATAGAGACATGAAGACCCATCATGGGACTTCCATACCCGATTTGTTTTAACCTGTTCCAGTTGTGCCTGCATCGTCATAAGAGTTTGTTTCTCACGAATCTTCTTTCAAAAGTTGTTTCACTAAACCGGGCGCAACCCAAAACCCAACTTCTCGTAACCGTACAAACGCTGTTTCTCAATCCAGTAAGCCAAATATAGCAGGCTTTTTCAAAATACCAGGAAGCCCGATAATCATTAGACCACGCTCCACAGCAATACGTCTTGGTTGACGCAAGGAAGCCCAACATTTTTAAGGTTTATTGTAATAGGAAATACTGGGTTGTGTTTTTTAACCCAGCTTGAGGACAATGTGCGATCATCACACTGACTAGATACTACACAAAAAGTGCTATCGCCTCTGGTACGCGATGCGATCGCTTATAGCTTCTAGATAAAATAAGCGTAATTCTAATCTTATATCCCTTGGAAACATCAGGCAGCAAATATGACACTAGCGGACTTACTACCAGCGGTTCGACAACTTTCTGCGCCAGAAAAACTTAAACTAATTCGCCTCCTCGCAGAGGATTTGGAGTCTGCTGAAGACATTTCGCCACTAGAACCCTTCAAAACATATAATCTTCCAACCCCTTATCACAACTTCGGGGCTGGGGCAGTCCTGATGGAAGCAATGGAGCAATCGGATTCTAGTGATTAAAGTTTATGCGGTTCAAGTATTCAACAACCAGCCCCAGCCAAAACGAGTTTGATAGCCTGCCAAGAATTCCACTGGTTTTACGTCGAGGCGATCAAATAGTAGAGGCATTTGGCTTAGTAGACAGTGGCGCTACTATCAACGTTTTACCTTATGAAATGGGGCTTCAATTAGGTGGTGCGTGGGATGAAAGCAAAGCTATTATTCAATTGGCGGGCAATCTCAGCAGTCAACCAGCCATGCCATTCTTCGCCACTGCTGAAATAGGTGAGTTTGCCTCAGTCAAATTAGCTGCGTTGCTTTTCTTCAGCCAGCTTGGAGCAATGTGCAATCATCACACTGACTCGATACTACACATAAGTGCGATCGCTTCAACACTCCCATAATTACATACTAAAAATTGGACAAACGAATCAATCAGCACTAGGGGTATGGTGTTTTCCATACCCTGAGTCAGGCTACCCTTTCACCCACACTACCTGCTTGAAGACCTTGCAAATCAAGCCAAGTTCTGAATAATTTTTCAATTTCTTGCTTTTCCTTGATGGATATGCAATACTCATTTTTGTGCAAACTACGGTATTCCTACCAATTTAGCGTAGTTTAAAAAAGAGAGATGTTAAGCTAATGCGTTACACCTAAATCCAGGCGTAAGTATTAGTTCAGCCATGTACATCTTTAAGACTTAGACCAAAAACTGATCTAGCGCGTCAGCTAGCAGTATTCAATCAACACGAGCAAAACTGGAAATAACCAAGCAAAAATGAGTAACTTATTACTATCTGAGCCAGATCGAATTAACCTTGATCTACAAGAACTAAATCACCGCTTTGCAACTGCTCATCCTAGAAATATCCTGAGTTGGTGCAGAGAAAATATACCAGAAAATTTGGTGCAAAGTAGTGCATTCAACGTGAATGGCATGGTAATTATGCACATTCTGTATCAAGATTTAAAAGTTGATCCACCAGTTCCTGTTTTGTTCGTAGATACACTACACCATTTTTCTGAAACTTTAACGTTGGTTCGTAAAGCAACTGAGGTTTACGGCTTAAACTTGAAGGTTTATCACGTTCAGGATGCAGATTCTCAAGAAGCTTTTGCTGCTCGTTATGGAGAAGAGTTATGGAATAAAGATGTTGATAAATTCCATCAATTAACTAAAGTTGAACCTCTAGAGCGTGGGTTAATCGAACTGAATACTGTAGCTTGGATTACAGGTAGACGACACGATCAATCAGCTACACGCGCTAATATTTCTATTTTTCAACTTGACAAAAAAGGACGATTGAAGATTAATCCCTTAGCTCACTGGACTAACAAAGATGTATGGAATTATGTAGCTAAACATCATGTAATTTATAATCCGTTGCACGATCAAGGCTATACCAGTATTGGGGATGAACCACTTACTACTAAAGTTATACCAGGTGAACATGAAAGAGCAGGTCGTTGGCGGGGTACAAATAAAACTGAATGCGGAATTCACACACTGGTTTAGTGGCAGAGGTTAAAGGCAGAGTGCGATCGCACTTAAGTTAAGCGATCGCTTCTGTAGTAAATTTGGTTGACCAGGGAAACCCAGCATATTCAAGTTTGATTGTGATAGAACATATCGGATTGCGTTTCTTAGCATCCTTTGGGTAATGCGCTACGCCCATACGATTATTTGCCTCTACCAAATATAGTAGTTGTGCGTAAGTCCTAAAATCAATAGAATATAAAAAATAACTAAAAAATGATTTAATTATAAATAATTAAATAAAGTTAAATGCGTTTACTATCAATATTAGCTTTTTTCTGTTTTGGATTGAGTATAATTGTCCACTTTTCTACATATTTTTATATAAAAACTCTTGATTTTACTTTAATCGGATTGTTTTTGAATATTATTTTGTTGTTGTTAGTAATTGCTTTGATAGTTACAAGAGTAGCCTCATTAAAGAGAAATAATAGTAAAAATTATATGGAAATAATACCGAAATGGATTAAATTTGTTTTAAATGCTTTTTTTGTATATGCAATTATTAATGTACTGATATTTTTCTTATTTGTAGGAAACACAACATTAGAGACACAGAATGGTAAATACTTTTTGTCTCATCAAGGTTCTACCCCACGGGAATTAACTGTGCAGGAGTACCATCAGCAAAAAGCTCTCAGATTTAGAGGGCTGTCTGGACATTGGATGGCATTTTTTCTCCTGCAAGGATTATACTTTTGGTATGGAAACTCGACAGCAGTAGAGGAAGATTAAGACTGCGATCGCGCCCAGTTTTGCTGAAGATCTTGAATTGTAAATACTGCTTGAAATTCTAGCCCAACAGATTGATAAAACTCCGCACCGCCTTGCTGTCTATCTACCAAAGAAATTACCCGATCAACTTCATAACCTGCATCTCTTAAACGCTCAACTGCTTTCATCGCAGATTTACCAGTTGTAACCACATCTTCCAATACCACAACTTTTGCACCTTCTGGCAGAGTTGGGCCTTCAATATATGCCCTAGTACCGTGTCCTTTGGCTTCTTTACGGATAATTAACGCAGGAATTGGGAGATTTTCATAGGCAGAAACTACACTTACCGCCGATACAATTGGGTCAGCACCCAAAGTTAATCCCGCAACTGCTTGAGTATCTTCTGGTAGTAAGGATAACAGCAGGCGACCGATCGCTAAAGCACCTTGCGGGTGCAATGTTACTTCTTTACCATTAATGTAGTAAGAACTGCGTTGCCCAGAAGACAAAACAAAATCACCCTCTTTATACGCCAGTTGACACAATAAATCTAGTAAGTGCTGACGCAGTGTGGTTAAGTCAGTAGTAGAGAAGGAAGAGGTTTGGGCAAGAAGTTCGTTAGTCATTACTAAGGCTCAATCAGCTAAATATTTAATTATTTGACCAAACCTCATCGTAAACTTAAAGATCGGATACGATTGAAAAAAAGTTGCGGGTGGGGTTATGAGAATGCGTACCAACTTAATAGCAGCGTTGGCTTTTACTGCTGCGGCTAGTTTTTTTGCTAAAAGTGCGATCGCGCAGACAAACCCTTCAACCTTTGGTACTGGAGAAAACATCCCAGACGCAATCAACAGAGCTTTCTTTTTTGACTCTGGAGACATCTACCGCAACGCCAGCGCGCGTCGTCAAGTTCAATTTCTCCTGGGTATTGGTTCACCTGCACGAAACGCTTTTCCAGAAAATGAAATTAGACGCGATGCTGAGAGAATTGAAGGGCTTTACAGAGATTTGCTCGAACAGCAGATATCTAGTGATCCACTAATTCGCACTCCCGATCTCACTAATCCATTTAATACCTCACTTAGGAGCCTGGGTACGAACCAGCGAGTATTTGGTGGTAATCAGATCTTAGAATCACCCCTACAGCCTTAACAATGACCAATTAACAATGACCGCCAAAAAGCGTCATATCTGCCCATGTGCAGTTATTATACACTTCCTATAAATGCTAATGAGACGCACCTTGGCGTTGGCGAAGCCTTCCCGTAGGGAATAGCCATGCGCGAACTTCGCTCTTGGCGCGTCTCTACAAGGGTTTTAGGTAAATATTGGGGAATGTATTAAAAATCCAGGGTGCAGGAGTTGAACCTGCCTTGGGTTGCCCCACGGATTATGAGTCCGTTGCCTAAACCGCTCGGCCAACCCTGGGTGATGACATCATTAGTTTAACAAGATTGCCTTACTTTTAACAACTTTGTTGAACCAGTAAATCATTATAGCTTTTTTAGCTGATCGTTACAAGCGACGTTGTGCAACTGAGCCACCTTGAAATCTCGTCATACATAACTTAGTAGCAACTTTAATTTCAACCTAACATCTAAAATAATGTAGATGTTAGGCTTAACCTGTTATTGACTAATTACCTGAACTTTCAGCACATAAACCTGGCAGTTAAGTAAAAAGCACACAGCACACGCCTACGACTTTTTTTGTATGTTCAGAACAGAAATGAAAGTAAATTCAACAGTCGTACTCACATTATTATTGCTATTGCTGATGTTAGGCTCTGGTGTTGTCAGTTCAATGCTGGGGTTTGCTATCGGTCATGCAGCCCTTAAAGGAGTTACACAGCCAGACATTCGCCCAACTAACAAACTGACTGGCAATAAGAAAATTGCTTCCGGCAAAGAAAAATTGATGATTATGCCGGAGGAAGATATATTAGCCGCAGTGAGAGCAGAGCGTAGCGGTAAAAACAAGGCTTCTAAGGTAGATAAACCCAAGGCGGAAACTGCATCACAAAAGTCTGCTGCTCAATCTAGTTCAGATTCTCAAGCGGGGTTTCCAATTAAGAGCGAAAGCCAAGGGGTAACGTTGCAAGTGCTATCAGCACGTCAACAACCAGGTTCTTTGTTGCTAAATGTGAGTTTAAAGAATCAAGGAAGTTCTTCTGTAAGGTTTCTGTACAGTTTTTTAAATGTTACTGATGATCAAGGCAACACCTTAAGTGCTACTACAGACGGTTTACCAGGAGACTTACCAGCTAATGGGCAGGAGTTTACGGGTACGGTGACAATTCCCAACGCTTTGCTAGATGACTCTAAGAAACTATCATTAAAGTTAACAGATTATCCCGATCAAAAACTGCAACTGCAAATGTCTAATATTCCAGTTGTGAAGTAAGGGATTCCTACAAGGCAAAAGGAAAAAGGCAGATATGATGTTGATCTTTTTCCTTTTGGCTGTAACTTTTTTATGCTAAATGCTGTTTTTAATATCTTAACGTTGAATGCTTCGCTGTCTTTGAACTGGTCAGATGTAGTCGTACGTTTGTTGTCAGTGCTACTTTTGATTGCGATCAATGCTTTTTTTGTCACGGCTGAGTTTTCGATTGTATCTGTGCGGCGATCGCGCATTAATCAACTGGTGCAGGCGGGTGATGCTGAAGCTTATACAGTACAAAAGCTACAGCGTAGTATTGATCGACTACTATCTACAACTCAACTTGGGATAACTCTCTCTAGTTTGGCTTTAGGCTGGATTGGTGAAAGTACTATGGCAGTATTAGTGGCATCTTGGTTATCGCAACTATCTTTACCAGTAACCATTAGAGGTTCGATTTCTCATTCTATAGCAATTCCCGTCGCTTTTGTTCTGATTGCTTACTTGCAAATTGTTTTAGGTGAACTGTGTCCTAAATCTTTAGCTTTACTTTATCCAGAACAACTAGCAAGATTTTTAGCACCTCCCAGTTTAGCTATAGCCCGTTTTTTTAATCCTTTTATTTGGATTCTCAACCAATCAACTCGCTTTCTGTTACGACTTGTAGGCATTCAATATAAAGGTCAGCCATATACGCGCTTAACGCCAGAAGAGTTACAGATGATCATTAATACTGATCGTGAGTCTATAGGTTTACAAGCAGAAGAGCGAGAGCTACTGAATAATGTTTTTGAGTTTAGCGAAGTTGTAGCCGCAGAAGTCATGATTCCGCGCACTAATATTATTGCTATTCCAATGACTGCTACTTTCCAAACTTTACTTGATAAAGTAGTCGCTACAGGTTACTCTCGTTTTCCGATCATTGAAGAATCACTTGATGATGTGCGTGGCTTAATTTACTTCAAAGAATTAGCTGAACCTTTAGCTCAAGGTCATCTTACCCGTACTACACCAATTCAACGTTGGATTCGTCCTGCAAAATTTGTGCCAGAAGGTACACCTTTAAGTGATTTATTACCTGTAATGCAGCGATCGCATCAAGCGATGGTGATAGTTGTAGATGAGTTTGGTGGTACTGCTGGCTTAGTCACACTTAAGGATGTGATTGCCGAAATTATCGGCGATGAGCCAGCATCTGAAAGTTCTCAGGCGTTGGATTTGCAAGTTTTAGACGACCACACTTTTTTAGTGCAAGCACAGATGAATTTAGAAGAAGTAAACCTAAATTTGAATCTTGATTTGCCCCTGACAGATGAGTATCAAACTCTTGGAGGTTTTCTGCTTTATCAATTACAGCAAATCCCAACACCAGGAGAAACATTTTTATACAACAATTTAGAATTTACTGTTGTTTCGGCTTCAGGGCCACGCCTGCACGAAATTCGGATTTGTAAACAGTTAACAGTTAACAATTAATTTTTACATTCTAACTAATTACTGATTTCTTTCTTCACCTCTAAAAGCATAAGGTAAGGGATCTTCTAACCCTAATTCAGAAAATGCTGCGAGTCTTAGCTTACAAGAGTCACAGACACCGCAAGCAATATCGTCACCAGAGTAACAAGACCAAGTTAGCTCCCAAGGAACGCCTAAATTATTGCCTAGCTGAATAATTTCGGTTTTTTTGAGCTTAATTAAGGGCGCGACAATAGCAATGGGTTCTCCTTCCCTTCCCTGCTTTGTTCCTAGTCGAAAAACTTCCTGCATTGCCTGAATATAGTCTGGGCGACAGTCAGGATACCCAGAGTAATCAACTGCATTGACACCTATGTATACTCGTTCAGCACCTTTAGCTTCTGCGAAAGCTAAAGCAAAGCTTAAGAAGATTGTGTTCCGTGCGGGAACATAAGTAACAGGAATATATTCTGAAATGTCAGTAATCATACGATTTGTTGGCACGGCAATAGCATCATCAGTCAATGCCGAGCCACCCCAACGGCGCAAGTCAAAGGCGATAATCTGATGTTCTTTTACACCTGCTGCACTAGCTATCTTAGTTGCTGCTTGTAACTCTCGTTGGTGTCGCTGCTGGTAGTCAAAAGAAATCGCATGAACTACGCAGCCATCTATCTTAGCTTGATACAGAACTGTAGAGGAGTCTAATCCACCAGATAATAAAACAACTGCTTTCACGGTAAAAATTCTCTATTCAACAAATTTTGGCTGCGATCAGTTTTGAGCCTGCAAGCCGAGGTGATAAATTCTCTACCTTCTAACTGATTAAAAGCGATCGCCTGTCAGGTCTTATAAAACTAATACTTAATTGAGGAACTAGAACAAAACTTTGAAATTCTTTACAACTAGAGTCGCTGTGATAGTATCTGGATGGTTTGAGGCGACTAACACAAGTTGTACATCGGCTTAATACCTGTGGTGGAGGAGTTATAGGAGTGGAAGATAGTATGTCAGTTAAGAATTTAGATAGTCATATACATAGAATTCAGCCCCAGCCAATCAAAATAGGCGTTATTGGTGTTGGGAATATGGGACAACATCATACCCGCGTCCTCGGTTTACTCAAGGACGTTGAGCTAGTAGGTGTGTCAGACATCAATGTTGAACGAGGTTTGGACATTGCTAGTAAATATCGCGCTCGCTTCTTTGAAGATTACCGCGATCTTTTGCCTTATGTAGATGCAGTCTGCGTTGCTGTCCCTACACGAATGCATCATGAAGTTGGCATGGCTTGCTTGCAAGCAGGTGTCCATGTGTTGATTGAAAAACCTATTGCCGCTAGTATTGCCGAGGCTGAATCCCTGGTAAATGCTGCCGCCGAGTTTCAATGTATTCTACAAGTAGGGCATATTGAACGCTTTAACCCAGCTTTTCAGGAACTCAGCAAAGTTTTGAAGACTGAGAAATTACTGGCGTTGGAGGCTCACCGCATGAGTCCTTATTCGCACCGTGCTAATGATGTCTCTGTTGTCTTAGATTTGATGATCCACGATATTGATTTGCTGCAAGAACTGGCAGGAGCGCCTGTAGTCAAGTTAACAGCCAGTGGTAATTGTGGTTCCGAATCTAAGTATTTAGACTATGTGACAGCGACGCTAGGCTTTGCTAATGGCATTGTTGCTACGTTGACAGCTAGTAAGGTTACGCACCGCAAAATCCGTCGCATTTCTGCTCATTGCAAAAACTCCCTGACTGAAGCAGATTTTCTTAATAATGAAATTTTGATTCATCGCCAAACAACTGCTAACTATATGACTGATTACGGTCAGGTGCTATATCGGCAAGATGGATTAATTGAAAAGGTTCATACAAGTAATATTGAACCGCTTCATGCAGAGTTAGAGCATTTTGTCAACTGTGTTCGGGGTGGCAATCAACCTTCTGTAGGTGGAGAACAAGCTTTGAAAGCGCTGCGTTTAGCTAGTTTAATTGAACAAATGGCGCTGGATGGTCAAGTATGGCAGCAGTCTGACAAAGAGCGCCGTGAGCTAAGTTCACCGTCGGTGACAGTTGCTTATTAGATATTGCACTTTAAGCATTTCACAACGTTCTCTACCCTCAACACGTGTAGGGTGGGGATAGTTCTTTGTAGTGGAACGTAGAAAGTCGTGTTACTAATGGGTAGTCGGAGAAGTTGGAATTTGCAGTAGTTGCAACAGCGATCGCATAATCACTTCGCTGACTAACCCGTTTGCTTGAGGACTTAAATGAATATTGTCCCGATATAAACTTTCTGGATGTTGTGTGTCGTTGAAGAGTGGCAGAAAGTCAATATAAGTAATTTTATGGTTTTCGGTAAACTCAGTTAGGCGTTGACGAGCAATCAATTCATAATCACGTGGTTTTCCTGAACCTGTTTCCCTTAATAAGGGTGTCATTGCCAACAATAAGCTGGCATCGGAGTTTTGGATGATGTTGTGAATTTGTGCGATCGCATTAAGATTAAATCCCACCCGATCTCCTGTTTCAGCATTGACAACAGCCATTTCTGGTATTGGTTTCGGGGGTAAGATAAAATCTTGAAAGGCTTTAATTAAAGCTAATGCGGGTTTGCGGTCTGGGTAGTTGCGATCGCGTCCCACTTGTACAGAAGTTGGAGCAGTTCCAAACAAATCATCTGTATTAATTAGTAATACTACAACTTGAGCGTTAAAAGTTCCAAACCGTTGCAGATAAGCTAATTCATTTCTAGGATTCCAAGAATTAGCAGAAGCATTCAAAACTTCTACTTTACTAAATGAACTATCTACAATTGTAGATTTGATTTGCTCACTCAATATTTCTGAAATAGTATCAGATTGGTCTGTCCACCAGCCACCATTAGCAATTGAATCTCCTAATAATAGTACTCTTAAACAAGTATTTGAGCGAGTTATCGTAATATTTGGACTACGCATGGAATATTGATTTATTTCAATCAAATTACCTAATTTGCGTGTGCGTTGGTTAGGCGCTAATAAATAACCAATTTGTTGATCGGAAATATAAATTAGTGGGTTGCCTAAGTCTAATATCAAGCGCAATCCCACTTCTAAAATTACTAAAAAACCAACAATAACAACCAATATAATTAACCCTACTCTCACTAATCATCCTCTCAAATACAAAAATTAGCTGTAATACACCTATGGTAGGGGCGGGTGCGTGGAAATAATTTATTGGTTGAGGAAGAGGAATAATTTGCGATCGCCCTCCGGTAAAATGTAGTATGGTTGTAGTATTAAACGACGCAGAGCAAGATTGCGACTGCAAATTTGTCCAGGTAGCTCAAATGCCATATAAACCACTTAACTTATCAACCCCTGTCCCTATATTGTCTTGGGCAAACCACGAACTAGGGCATCAGGAAATCAAAATGGCGAAAAACACTGCCTCCCTGCCCTTTGTATTCAAGCACGTTGCCCTGATGCCAGATGTTCACCTGGGCAAGGGTGCGTTGGTGGGTTCTGTCATTGCCACGAAAGAAGCGATCATTCCTGCTGCTGTGGGAGTAGATATTGGTTGCGGGATGGCTGCTATTAAAACTCCTTACACTGCTGATCAACTAGAGGGCAAGCTCAAGAAAATTCGCAAAGATATTGAAGCAGCAATTCCAGTTGGGTTCAATCAAAATAAGGACACCGACAAAACAGTTGATAACTGGCAAGGCTGGCAGCAGTTTAAAGATCTGCATCCAGGCGTACAGCATCTAGAATCCAAAGCGATGAAGCAAATGGGTTCATTAGGTGGGGGTAAATGATTGCCCCATACTGTAGTAATACAGCTATGAAAACTCGTCCAAATCGGTGAAGGCTGAGAGATAGTAAATCTTTTAAAGATTTATTTGCTAATACCGAGGGAAGCGGTAAAACGCCCCGTAGAGAGCAGAGGGACTTGGGCATCCTAATTTTAGGATGAAGGTGTGCTCCGAACTATACCGAATAGGAAGGTATAGAGTTAGGCAGAAATGACCTAGCCGATCGCCAATTTCATTGATAATACTGTGGTCAAATGCAACCGACAGATATCAGCCTCAATATTCCCCACTATGCCTACTTATATGGCTTCATTCAAACAGATGGACATCTATATGAAACTTCTCGCAATCGCGGAAAAGTCACTATAGAAGTCAGCAAGCAAGATGAATCTATACTTCAGGCTTTCAAAGCTTTCTTACCGTTTTACTCATCAGTAACTGAACGTGAACGCGCTACTAACTTTAGCCACAGTCACACATCAGTTACCTGGAGAGTTTATGATAAACGGTTTCGGAATCTACTTGAGTTGTGGGGATTACCAAAAGGTTGCAAATCGAATTTGATCAAACCCCCTAGTTGTAGTTTCTCTGAAGTAGATTACTTCAGAGGTTTGGTAGATGGAGATGGTTCATTAGGACTGACATCCAAGAGATTTCCTTTTCTTTCTTTGGTTACTTCTAGTTCACCAATTGCTTCTGGTTATTTGAAGTTCATTAACCAGATAACTGGAAAAGTTAAAACCACTACCAGGAACACTAGAGATCAGGTTTACAACATTGCTGTTTATAAAGAAGATGCTCAAATACTGGTGAAACATCTTTACTATGCTGATTGTTTAGCTTTACCTAGAAAGCTCAATAAAGCTAGTGAAGTCCTCAGTTGGAGTCGTCCTCCGAGCATGAAGCAAGTAAGCAATAGAAAATGTTGGACATCTTCTGAAGATCAATTTATTGCTAGCCATTCGGTTGAAGAATCAATGAAGGTAATTAACAGAAGTCGTTGCAGTATTCAATTAAGACTGTGGCGGTTGAAGAAATTGTGCGATTCGTTGGCTAGAAACTAGAACCTGCAAAGGTTTTAGAGGATTAGCCGACTGATATCAGTCTATCGTATTGACTGAAAATCAGGATAACTGAGTGACTTTGAGGGTGAGAATCCCTCCCGTGTAGATGCCATGTG